>JASHOE010000340.1 GCA_030041275.1 Streptosporangiaceae bacterium | reverse complement strand
CACCTGGGATGTCCCGGCGACCGGCGCGGCACGGTTCAGCTGGGAGTACGACAACGGCCGTAGCCGACTCCTCGACCTGTACCAGCGCGGCAAGGAAAAGCAGTGGGATGCCACCAGGCGGATCGGGACTACTGCCGAGAACTCTCCGAGGCTTAGCGAGCCGAGCGCGAGGAGTTCGTCGTCGAAGGCTGCTACCTCATGCGCAACCGGTTCACGGCGCGTGAGGTGTGGGAACGGATGGGTTTCGACGTCGACGAGTGCGTCGCTTTCACCGAGCAGTCGCCGATGCAGCAGGCGTTCCGGACGCTGGTGTTCTCCCGGATCGTGCCGTGCGTACGCGACATCGGGCTGTGGGGGCCGAAGGTCCAGCACGCGTACGCCGACCTCGGCGTGATCGAGGCCGCTGACTCCGACCTCGAACTGCTGATGCATGCGGATGAGGAGCTGGCCGAGAAGATCGACCGCGAGAAGTACGCTGCCGAGCTCGCGGCGCGGCAAGGCGAGGTCGGCGCGGCGATCGACATGGCGTCTGAGCCGGCCTGACCTGGCCTGATCAGCCGGTCACCACAGGTCCCCGCCGGTCAGGACGTAGAGGAACGGCACCAGCGGGATGAGGCTGAAGATGGCCCAGGCCAGCTTGGCGCCCGAGCTGATGTCGCGGCGGGTGAACAGGTCGATCCAGATGAGGATCACCGCGAGTGGGTGGAACAGGCACACGATGAGCTCAAGGAGCTTCTTCATGCCACCCGTTCTACCCCGGGGAACGCGGTGTCCATAACGCGCGGCCCCTGAGTGCCCGCGGACCTGCGTGCCGGGCAGCGGGGCTACCATCACCCGGTGAGCGATTCAGACTTCCCGGCGTTCCCGGCCGGATTCGCCTGGGGTGTCGCGACAGCGGCTTATCAGATCGAGGGAGCGGTGACCGAGGACGGCCGCGGCGAGTCGGTGTGGGACACGTTCTGCCGGCGGCCAGGCGCGATCAGGGACGGTCAGACCGGCGACGTCGCGGACGACCACTACCACCGGTGGCCGGAGGACGTGGCGCTCATGGCCGCGCTCGGCATCGGCGCGTACCGGTTCTCGCTCGCGTGGCCGCGGATCCAGCCGACGGGGTCGGGTGCCGTCAACGCGGCCGGCCTTGATTTCTACGACCGGCTCGTCGACAACCTGATCGCGAATGGCATCTCGCCGATGCCGACGCTCTTTCACTGGGACCTCCCGCAGCCCCTGGAGGATGCGGGCGGCTGGCTGTCGCGGGACACGCCTTACCGGTTCGCCGAGTTCGCCAGTCTCGCGGCGAACCGGCTCGCTGACCGCATCCCGCTGTGGATCACGCTCAACGAGCCGTTCGTCGTGACGACGCTCGGATACGCGCTCGGCGTCCACGCTCCTGGCCGGACGATGATGCTGGGCGCGCTGCCGGCCGCGCATCACCAGCTCCTTGGCCACGGTCTGGCAATGGCGGCACTGCGCGCCGCCGGGGTCCGCCAGGTCGCCATCGCGAACAATTACTCCCCGGCGTGGGCCGGTAGCGACAGTCCGGCCGACGCAGGCGCCGCCGCGGCGTACGACGCGCTGCACAACCGGCTGTACACCGACCCGCTGCTGCTCGGCCGCTATCCGGACCTCGCAGCGTTCGGTGACGGCGGTGCGGTCGGCCTCGACTGCGTGCGCGACGGCGACATGGAGACGATTTCCGCGCCGATCGACGCGCTCGGCGTCAACTACTACGCGCCGACGCTGCTATCGGCACCGCAGGACGGCACCGCGCTGCCGTTCCACATTCAGCCCATTCCGGGTTACCCGGTAACCGCGTTCAGCAACCCGGTCGTCCCTGCCGGGCTGACCGAGCTGCTCACCACGCTCGCTGCCCGGTACGGCAGCCAGCTGCCGCCGGTGTACATCACCGAGAACGGCTGCTCGTTCGCCGACGACCCGGATGCGGCCGGCCAGGTTGATGACCAGCAGCGGATCGACTACCTCGACGGGCACATCCGCGCCGTCGCGGACGCCATGGCGGCGGGTGTGGATGTGCGCGGCTACCTGGTCTGGTCGCTGCTGGACAACTTCGAGTGGGCCGAGGGTTACCACCAGCGCTTCGGTCTCGTGCATGTCGACTACGACACGCTGCGCCGCAGCCCGAAGGCGTCCTTCGGCTGGTACCGAGACATGATCGCAGCGCAGCGCCACGGGTCCAGCTAGCCGATCGAACGGCCGGCGGACCCTGGTGCGTCTGGCGACGGAGACTCCGGTGGCCGCCGGCCGCGCGGCGACGGCCACCGGAAGCTCGTTCCGTCATCCGACGGTGACGTCGGCTGCCGCTGGTATCGTGCGGTCGCCGTCCTGGCCGGTGTCATCGGGCCGACGGCGGCCTGCGCCGCGAGGCAGCGCCAGCATCAGCAGGAAGCTCGCGCCGAAGACACCGACCTGGAACCACAGCGTCCGCTCCAGCGTCGCCGCGAAGTCGTGCCGGACGGCCACAGCACCGACGCCGCTGACGACCTGGCCGATCGCCGGAGGAATGGGCTGGCCGCCCGGCAGCCTGCACGCGGCGGGCGTCACGGTCGGGTCGGTGGCCACGAGCCGCGCGTGCAGGCAGTCGCCGAACTGCGCGATGACGTGCTGGGCCAGCGGCGCGGGCACGTGCGCCGCGGCTAGTTCTGATCGCAACTGCGGAGCGACCGCACTGGCGGCCGGTGCGGACTGGCTGCCCAGCAGGCCGAAGAAGATCACGCCGATAACCGCGACACCGATCGACGCGCCGAGTTGCAGGCTGGTGTTGAACACTCCGGACGCCGAGCCCGCGTGCTGGACGGGTACCCGGTCGAGCACGATGTCAGCCAGCGGCGCCAGTACCGAGCCCATGCCAACGCCCGCGACAAGCAGCGCCGGGACCATGTCCCACGTGGTCACGGCCGCGCCGTAGTGGTGCACCGTCGCGACGAGGCCGGCCATCCCGGCCGCCATCACAACCGCTCCGGTCATGGTCACGCCACGGCCGAAACGCGGAGCCAGCCGGGCCGCCGCGCCGGAGGCGAGCAGCACCCCGCCAGAGAACGGCAGGAATGTCAGCCCTGCGTGCAGCGGCTGGAAGCCCAAGCCCACCTGAAGGAACAGGGTCAGGATCAGCGCGAACGACGTCACGCCGAGAAAGAAGGTGACGGCGATCGCGACGCCGACCCCGAACGCCCGGCGCCGGAACATGCTGAGCTGCACCAGTGGCGACCCGTCTCGCCGGTCCTTGGCCAGCTCATACGCGACGAACGCGCCGAACATCGGCAGGGACGCCGCCATGGATGCGAACGTCCAGATCGGCCACCCGAGCTGACGGCCCTCGACGAGCGGGTACAGCAGCAACAGCAGCGCGGCCGAGCTGAGCGCGACCCCGCCGGGATCGAGCCGCGGTGGCCGCGGCGCCCTGGACTCGGACACCAGGAAGGCGGACGCGGCCAGGGCAAAGATTCCCACTGGCACGTTGATCAGGAAGATCGGCCGCCAGTCCAGGCCGAAGAGATTGTGCTGAGTTAGCAGGCCGCCCAGCAGCGGGCCGCTGACCGTGCCGAGCCCGGCAGTCACCCCGAACGCCGCCAGGGCCTTGATCCGCTCTCGGGCCGGGAAGATGACCTGGATCACGGAGAGTACCTGTGGGATCATGATCGCGCCGAAGGCGCCCTGCGCGACGCGGCAGCTAATCAGCATGCCTGAGCTCTGCGCGGCGCCACAGAGCGCAGACATCACGGTGAAGCCGGCAACGCCGACCATGAACAGCTGCTTGCGGCCGAAGGTGTCGCCGAGTCGGCCGCCGGTGATGAGTACCAGTGCGTACGCCAGCGTGTAGCCCGCGAGGGCCCATTGCACGTCGGCGTAGCTGGCGTGCAGGTTGCGCTGGATGGACGGGATCGCGATGTTGACGATCGAGATGTCAAGCAGGTTCATGAACGCCGCGAGCAGCAGGACTGCGAGGGTGAGCCAGCGGCGCGGAGCGGGCACGCCGTCCGTGGCTGGCGGTTCACCGGCGGCCGGCGGCGCGGCGCGGATGTCGAAGTCGGAAGTCATGGAAGTCTCCGATCACCGAGGCTGTACTGTGGTTACCTAGCTAACTTAACGTCTTGGATTGTTATTGTCTAGGCAACTTAACTATCAGGAGGCCTAGGAAATGCAGGGACAGCCGCCGGCGGCTGCTGGCAGTCAGTCCTGGCAGGTGCCGTGGGCAGCAGAAACATCCTGGGAGGCGCCCTGGGCGGCACCCGAGGGAACGCCGGGCTGGACTGACGAGCGTCGCCTGCTGGCCATGACCTTCGCCCTGGCTGTCCGTCAGACCGGCTCCCTGATGAACCTCATGGGCCAGGCGGCGGCCGAAAGGATAGGCATCAACGCCACCGACCTGAACTGCCTCAACATCCTGAGCTTCAGCGGCTCGCTGACGGCCGGCGAGCTGGCAAAGGCGACCGGTCTCACCACCGCATCCATCACCGGCGTGGTGGACCGACTCGAAGCCGCTGGCTTCGTCCGCCGCGAGCGCGACCCAGCCGATCGCCGCCGGGTGGTGGTGACCATCGAGATCCAGAAGGCGCTGCGCGAGGTGGCGTCGATCTTCGCGCCCATGGTCGCCGACTGGCAAAGCCTCGCCGAGCGCTACTCCGACGCCGAGCTGCAACTGATCGTGGAGTTCTACGACAAGATGGAGCACATCATCCGCAGGCACCTGGCCAGGCTGCGCGAGCCAGCGCCGCCCGCCTCAGACGGCGGCGTCTAGGCTCCGCAGCGGACAGCGACCGGGCACCGCGCGCCTCGGCTGACCTGAGCATCTCGTTCGGCCGGACATCGGCGGGTCTGGCGGTAAGTTGCCGCTATGACAGCTGCAGCCGCCGACGGCATCGTGGAGATCTACACCGACGGTGCGTGCAGCGGGAACCCGGGCCCGGGCGGCTGGGGCGCGGTGCTTGGCTACGGCGACCACGTCCGGGAGATGTCGGGCGGCGAGGCGGCTCCGACAACGAACAACCGGATGGAGCTCATGGCAGCCATCCAGGCGCTGGAGAGCCTGACGAGGCCGTCGCGGGTGCGGCTGCACACCGACAGCGTGTACGTCCGCAGCGGCATCATGAGCTGGCTCGCGGCCTGGAAGCGCAATAACTGGCGGACGGCGAGCAAGCAGCCGGTCAAGAACGAGGACCTGTGGCGGCGGCTCGACGCCGCGGCTGCGCGGCATGAGATCCAGTGGCTCTGGGTTAAGGGACACGCGGGCGACCCAGGGAACGAGCGGGCCGACGCGCTCGCGAATCGTGGCATGGCCGAGGCGGTCGCGCGGTCACGGCCCGGTGCGACGCGCCCGAGCCGCCGACCGCGCGCGGCCCGCTAAAAAAGCTCGTCCTGGCGAAGCCGAGGCAATGCCAGGACGAGCTCGATGACCGGTCCCCCCGGATTCATCACTTGGGTCCCCCGAAGACATCATCACATAACGTTTCCTGAAGGTCACACTGGGCTCCCCTGTGCGTCGTCGCCCGGCGACGACCCGCGGGCTCCGCCGGGTCAGAAGAACAGCAGTTTCACTGCCGAGATGACACCGATCAGCACGACGAAGATTCGCAGCGCGAGCGGTGGCAGCCGCCTGCCGAATCGCGCTCCCAGCCCGCCGCCGATGGCGGAGCCGACGCCGATCAGGAGCACCGCCAGCCACGCCACGTGCGCGAAGACCACGTAGATGATCGCGGCGACCCCGTTGACGATCGCGACCAGCACGTTCTTGGCCCCGTTCACCCGCTGCATGGTCTCGCCGGTGAAGGTACCGAGGAGGCCGATGACCAGAACGCCTTGCGCCGCGCCGAAGTAGCCGCCGTAGGCGGCGGACGTCAGCACGCCGGCACTGAGGACCGGGCTGACCCGTTCCCTGCCGCCCTGTTCCGCACCGTGCCGCCGGTCACCGGTCAGCTCAGCCCGCCGGGTGCGCCGCGCCATGATCCGCCGGCTCAGCCACGGCTGCAAGAGAACGAGCGCGCAGGCGATCAGGATCAGCACCGGCACGATGATCTGAAATGACGATGACGGCAGCGACAGCAGCGCGGCCGCGCCGCCGGCCGACCCGACGGCGGCAATCGCGCCCAGCGTGACGAGCCTGGCTCGCTGGCCCGTCAGCTCGCGCCGGTAGCCAACGGCGCCAGTGACGTTGCCAGGAACCATTCCCACGTTGTTCGACACGTTGGCTACAACTGGCGGGAATCCGAACGCCAGCAGCGTCGGGAAAGTGATGAGGGAGCCGGATCCGACGACCGCGTTCACCGCGCCCGCGGCGAGCCCCGCGCCGAGGATTGCGAGCGCCTCACCAGGGCCCACGGAGTCCTCGCATGGCGACGATCGTAACCGGGCGCCTTACTGCCGCTGCGCAACCGGAACGCCAGTGTGACGGGACTCACCCTCGCGCCCGGCCGCGGTCCGCTCCGCGCAGCGACTACGAGACGACCCGCGCGGACCAGCGCGTAGCCCGCCTTTCCAGCTGCAGCGGGAGCCCGAAGGTGCGGGAAAGGTTGCGCTCGGTGAACACATCCGGCAGCGGTCCGGCCGCGACCACTCCACCCTTACGCATCAGCAGGGCGTGGGTGAAGCCGTCCGCAATCTCCTCCACGTGGTGGGTAACCATGACCATCACCGGCGACCGCGGGTCGCGCAGCAACCCGGAGATCCCGTGCAGCAGGTCCTCGCGACCACCGAGGTCTAGCCCGGCGGCTGGCTCGTCAAGCAGCAGCAGTTCCGGGTCGGCCATGAGCGACCGGGCGATCTGTACGCGCTTGCGCTCTCCCTCCGACAACGACACAAACCGCCGCCGGATCAGGTGCGCGCAGCCGAGGGCGTCGAGCAGCTCCACCGCCCTGGTGACGTCGTCGGAGTCGTAGTCCTCGACATCCCGGCCGAGAATCCCGTAGGCCGCGGTCAGCACCAGGTCGATGACCTTTTCCTGCTGGGGCACCTGGTCGGCGATCACCGCGCTGGACAGGCCGATTCGGGTTCGCAGATCAGCGATGTCGGCGTGCTGCAAGGACTCACCGAGGACCTCGACCGTGCCGTGCGTCGGCTTCAGCAGCGTCGCTGCCACCTGAAGCAACGTAGTCTTGCCCGCGCCGTTCGGGCCGATGATGACCCAGCTCTCGTCGCTGCGCGCGGTCCAGTCGATGTCGCGCAGCAGCATCGACCGGTCGAATCGAACGCCTACGCTGCGCAGCCTGACCACCTCAGCCGCCATCCAGCTCCCTCCGCGCAGCGGGGGCGCCCCAGGGATCGTCCCCGAGGCCAGCACCGCACACCTCCTTGAACTTACGGCATGACGGCCCCGTCGCGACTGCAGCTGGCGACGGCTCGCCTCCTCACAACTCCACGTCGGACTGCCGCACGGCCAGCAGCGCTGCCTGCGTCCGGTCAGCAACGCCGAGTTTGGCCAGCACTGAGCTCACGTGTGTCTTGACGGTCTTCTCCGTGACGCGCAATGACCTGGCGATCTCACGGTTCGAGCGGCCATCGGCGAGCAGCGCGAGTACCTCGCGCTCCCGCGCCGTGAGCGCGGCGATGCCCCGCACATCGCCGCCCGGCCGCGCCGCGACCAGACCAGCGGCCCCTGGTGCAAGCACGGTGTTGCCGTCGTAGACGGCCCGGATGGCGCGCACCAGCGCGTCCGGGTCGACATCCTTGTAGAGGAACCCAGCCGCGCCCGACTGCAACGCCAGCGCTGGCCCGCTGGGCCCCGCGGCGCTGGTGAGGACCAGCACCCTGGTTCGCGTGTCCTGCGACCGCAGTTGCGACAGCACGCCCATGCCGTCGAGGCCCGGCAGCTTCAAGTCGAGCAGCAGCACATCCGGGTCCAGTTCGCGGGTTAGCCGCACCGCCTCGGCGCCGTCGCTAGCCTGCCCGACAAGGCGGATGTCGTCCTGCACCTCGAACAGGACGGCGAGGCCCTGCAGCACGACGGGATGGTCGTCGGCGATCAGCACGGTGATCGGACGGCGAGCGTCGTTGGCGTTAGCCGACCGGTCATTCGGGCTGACGGCTGCCATCATGACCGGCCGTCCGCTGCCGTGGTGGTGACTGGCCCGGCCGCTGCCGGCTCGCTCGCGGCCGCCTTCGATCCCGGCACCGCGACGGTGCCCGTTCCCCGCTTGCCAGTAGGATCACCGGCGGGCACCGGGCTGACGGGGACGCTCAGCCGCACTCGGGTGCCCGCACCTGGCGCCGAGGCGATGCCGAGGCGGCCGCCGACGGACGCAGCCCGCTCGCGCATAGAGGCCAGCCCGAGACCGGCCGGTGTCGCGCGCGGCTCGAAGCCGGCCCCGGAGTCGCTGACCTCGAGCACGACGCTGCCACGGCGGCGGTACAGGCTCACGCTGACCTGGCGGCTGCCGGAGTGCCGGATCGAGTTCCCGATGGCCTCCTGGGCCGTCCGGTAGAGCGCAGTCTCCTGGCGCGGATCGAGTGCGGGAATCTCGTCCGCCTGCACGACCACCTCCACGCCGTGGGTTCGGCCGACCAGCACCGCGTAGCCGCGAATCGATCCGGCTAGGCCGCCGGTGGCAAGGTCGGGCGGCGCGAGACCGTCGATGACCGCGCGCAGTTCAGCGTGCGCCTGGCCCGCCAGGTCCGCCACGCTATTGATCTCCTCGACCGCTCGGCGGGGATCGCGGTCGACGAGAACCGCCGCCGCCCGCGCCTTGGCCCGCACGCTGAATAGCTTCTGCGAGACTGCGTCGTGCAGATCTCTAGCGAGCCTGGCCCGCTCCTGCAGCACCGACAGCTCTCGGCCGCGCTCATACAGCCGGGCGTTAGTCAGCGCGATCGCTGCGTGCGCGGCGAACAAGCTGACAAGACGCTCGTCCTGCTCGGTGAACCCGCCCGGCTCGGTCTTGCTGGCCGCGAAGATGAAACCCAGAACCTGCTCACCCTGGCGGATCGGCACGCCGAGCACGTCGGTCAGCCGGGGGTGCGCAGCGGGCCACCCCCAGAACCGGGAATCGGCGCTGATATCGGCGAGCCGCAGCGGCTTGCCCTCGCGCAGCATGACCCCGAGCAAGCCGTGCTGACGGGGTAGCGGACCAATGGCTGCCTGCTCCGATGCGGTCAGGCCATCGACCAGAAACTCCGCGAACCCGCCCGCGTCATCCGGCACGCCGAGCGCCGCATACCGGGCGCCAGCCAGCGACCGAGCCGAGCGCACGATCATCTGCAGCACGTCTCGCGCCGACAGCTGACTCGAGACCGCGAGCACCACCTGGCTGACGTGGTGGAAAATCTCGTCTGGCCCCGCGCCCTGGCCCGGAGCGCCCGCGTGGTCCGCGTGCCGTGCGCCGCTCTGATCGCGATGCTGCCCCATACCTCGACCGTACCGGCGCAGCCGCTTTCGCGGATCAGCCGCGGGTCCTAGGACCATGGTCGCAGGGCCGGGTCGTCTCGCGGCCGATGTGCCGCGGCGACGTCGTGCCTACCGTCGATCGCATGAGCACTGCACGAGTAGCCATTGTCACCGGCGCCTCTCGCGGCCTGGGCCGGGCGCTGGCCGGCGCGCTCGCCGTCGCGGGCTACCAGCTGGTCATCGACGCTCGCGACGGCACCGCGCTCCGGGCCGCCGCGGCCGAGTTGTGCGCCAGCCACGACCTCCCCGCGAACCAGGTGCTGGCGCTCACGGGCGACATCGCCGATCCGGCACACCGGGCTGACCTCGCTGCGGCCGCGGCCGAGCTGGGCGGCGCTGCCCTGCTCGTCAACAACGCCGGAACGCTCGGCGTCAGCCCGCTGCCCGCAGTGGCCGACTACCCGGCCGCGGACCTGCTGGCGTCGTTCGAGGTGAACGTCGTGGCGCCGATCGCGCTGACCCAGCTTGTGCTGCCGGAGCTGCGCAGGCGGGGTGGCGCCGTGCTGAGCATCACCTCCGACGCCGCCGTCGAGGCGTACACAGGATGGGGCGGCTACGGCGCGGCCAAGGCCGCGCTGGAGCAGGCCTGTCACGTGCTCGCCGCCGAGGAGCAGGCCGTCCGGGTCTGGTGGGTGGATCCGGGTGACCTGCGCACGGACATGCACCAGCAGGCCTTCCCTGGCGAGGACATCTCCGACCGGCCCCTGCCGGAAACGGTGACGCCGGCGTTCGTGCGCCTGATCACCGAGC
>JASHOE010000339.1 GCA_030041275.1 Streptosporangiaceae bacterium | reverse complement strand
GGGGCCGAAAAAGACCCTGTTCACAGCCACGCCGTCGGCGCTGGCCAGCACCGGATCGACGTACGCCAGCCCGGTGAAGGTCGCGGTCCGCTGCTCGGACGGCACCGCGCCCCGGTATCCCTTGGCGATCTCCATCGTTCACCTACCCGTCCGGCCTGAGCCTACTCGTGCAGGCGGACGCCGCCGGCCACGTCGCCGAGCGCGTCCACCACCCTGTTGCTGATCTGATCGCGGTAGCCGAGGCTGTTCGCCAGTCCGAACGCGGCGAGCGCGCCAGCCGACTGCAGCGATGGCACGCCAAGGTCGGCCAGGTAGGACACATAGAGGTTGATGTCCTTGGTCATCAGGGCGCTGGTGAGACCGCCCTCCAGGTAGTCGCCGCGAATGATGTGCGGGAACCGGTTCATGGTGGCGAAGTTCACCCCGCTGCTGGCGTTGATGACATCGAGTACTCGGCCAAGGTCCAGGCCGGCCTTCTTGGCGGCGAGCATCACCTCCGCGGTGGCCGCCAGACTGACCGCGTTGAGGAAGTTGTTGAGCACCTTGGTGGCGTGGCCGGAGCCAGGTCCGCCCATGTGCACAACCTTGCTCGCGATCGGTGCCAGCACGGCGCCGACGGACTCAAGCGCGGCAGCGGAGCCGCCGACCATGATGGTGAGCGTGCCCCGCTCGGCCGCGGCCGCGCCGCCGGAGATGCCTGCATCGAGGAACTCGATGTCGCGTGCGGCCAGGTCCGCGTGCAGAGCGATGCTCGAACTCGGCGCGGCTGTGCTGAGGTCCACCACCACCTGACCAGGTCGCCCCGCGGCCAGCAGGCCACCATCGTCGCGCACGACCGACTCGATCACCGAGCTGTCCGGCAGGGACAGCAGGATGCAGTCGCTTCGCTCCGCGACCTCGGTGAGCGAGACGGCCGGCGCCGCGCCCGCTGCCTCGGCGCGGCCGGGTGCCGGGTCGTAGCCGAGCACCTGGTGCCCCGCATCGACCAGCCGCCGGGTCATCCGCCCGCCCATGTTGCCCAGCCCGACGAAGCCGATCCGCTGCTGGTTCATCGCAGCCCTGGCCCGGGGTGCGCCGCCGACTGGCGGGTCCGTCTGCCGTACAGCGCACGGTCGTGGGCGTCGGTGTCCCACGCGCCCGCCCCACCCGACGGACGGACCGAGCTCACGATGCTCGCGCCGCCGTCGGCCGAGACCACCTGCCCGGTCATGTACGCGGCGTCGGCGCTGAGCAGGAAGGCGACGACCCCCGCGATGTCGTCGGCGGTGCCAGCCCGGCGCAGCGGCGTGGTGCTGGCCCGCCGCGTCATGTCCGCCTTGCCGCCTGGCGCATCCGGCGTCGCCGCGAACAGGTCGGTCGGCACGATACCCGGAGCGACGGCGTTCACCCGGATACCGAGCGGCCCGCCGTACACGGCCGCGCCGTGCAGCAGGCCCAGCACCGCGTGCTTCGAGGTCTGGTAAGGCAGCAGGTCGGCGCTGCCGCGCAGGCTCCCGATCGACGCCGTGATGACGATGGCGCCGGCACCGTCGGCAGCGAGATCGGCCGCCGGGCTCGGCTCGGCCGATTGCGCGGCGAACTGGCGGAACGCGGCCCGGATGCCGAGGAACACCCCGCGCACGTTGACCGCCATCACGCGGTCGAACTCCGTGACCGTCAGGTCGGGGAGCGCAGTCAGCGAGCCAGCGATACCCGCGTTGAGATGATGCAGGTCGACGCGGCCGAAGTGGCTGACGGCGACGTCCAGATAGTGGGCCACGTCGGCCTTGGCAGCGACATCCGCGCGCACCCACGCGCTCGGCCCGGGCAGCGATTCCGCCACCTCCCGAGCCCGTGGCTCATCGGTGTCGACGACGACCACCCGGACGCCTTCGACGGACAGCCGCCTGGCCGTGGCGGCGCCGATGCCGCCACCACCGCCGGTCACGATTGCTACCCGGCCGTCCAGCCCGCGTAACCCGCCCATCACGCCTCCCCGGCTAAGCCGTCGCGGCAGGCGCCGCCGATGTGCACCGCGAGGCCGTCTGCCACCGACGGGAATCGGTGCATCACCTCCGGGTCGTGCCCCGCTACCAGATGTCGAGTCCCGTCGCCCGCGAGCTCGCGCAGGAACTCGAGGGCCCGATACATCGCCGGCAGATCGGCGACGTGTGCGAACGGCCGGTCCAGCCGGGCTTCGTCGTAGTAGTGCAGCGCATCGGAGGCGAGCACCGCCTCGCCGTCAGCCGTCCGGGCCAGGACCACGAGCTGGCCGGGCGTGTGTCCGCCAACCTCGACGACCGTGAGGTCGCCGGCGACGCTGTGCGCCGTCGGCCACGGGACGCTCGCCGGTTTGGGCAGCAACGTCAGCCGCCCGTCCGCGTGCGCCCGCCGCAGCGCCTCGACGTCCTCGGCCTCAGCCGAGGTCGCGAACAACGGTCGGGTGCCGAGCGGACTCGTCCAGAACTCAAACTCTACGGCCGACATGATCAGCTCGGCGGCCGGGAACTGGTCGATGTTGCCGATGTGGTCGTAGTGCGCGTGGGTCAGGATCAGGACGCTCACGTCGGCTGGGTCGATGCCGAGCCGCTGCAGCGCTCGGACCGGCGGGCACAGCATGGTCCGCCCGCGGCGCGCGCCGCTGGCTTCGTTGAATCCGCAGTCGATGAGGATCGCGCGCCCGTCGCGGCGCAGCACCCAGAAGAAGTAGTCCATCTGCATCGCCTCGTCGGCCTCGCCGTACAGGCCGTAGTGCAGAAAGACGTCGCTCTTTGTGGTCAGCCGGGTGCCGTATCTGACGGCGATGACGTCGTAGCCGCCACTCGCACTGACTGGCACCACGACCACCTCGCACGGGCACTTGTTATCGATTTGGTGCCGTCGCTACCTGGGAAATCTGCTCTTGATTGACGACAATCTGTGGTCACGCCAACGTCGGCGTGGCTTGTCTTTGTGTCCGCCAAACACCCTATTGCCATCGCAGGATATGCCGCTACGATGTATGTCTATCATACAAAGATTGAGCCGCTATTGGCGGTCAGTCTGCTCGCAATCCGGAGCAGGTCGCAGCCGTCGCACCGGGAGTTTGGCTGGCGCACCCTGGGGTGGACTCGGCAATGCCGTCCACAGCCTTCGCTGTTTCAGCGTTGATTAGGAGAGCCATGAAGTTTCGTGCATCTGCCGCGGCCGCCGCTTTAATGCTGGGCGCGGCGCTGGCGCTGGCCGCTTGCGGCTCGTCTCCGTCGTCCAGCACTTCGTCAAATGCGTCGACCCCGGCGTCAACAGCGACCGGCGTGCCGACCGGGAACTACCACCCGGTTAGTGACTACGCGGGCTTCGTCGGCGGTTCGGGCAAGGCCGACAACAGCAAGTCGCCCATCTATATCGGCGTCGTGAACCAGCAGGGCGGCACCGCGGATATCGCCCCCGAGTGGACCAACGGCACGACGCTGGCCGCTGACTTCATCAACAACCAGGCCGGCGGCATCGATGGCCATCCGCTCAAGCTGGTTACCTGCGCCATCCCGGACACCACGTCGGCTGCTCAGCAGTGCGGCGAGGAGTTTGCCAACAACAACAGCATCCAGACGATCGCCATGGGCGCGGTCGTAATCGGCAACCAACCCCTAGAGCAGGCCATACTGCCGACCAAGAAGGCGCTCGTGATGGGCGTCACCATCCTGCCGGTCGACTCGACCTACAAGTACGGGTACATCCTGTACGGCGACGCGACCCGGGTTGAGGCGCCGATCGGCACCTTCATCCACGAGTTCCTGCCGAAGGTCAAGAGCGTGTCGATCATCTACGCCAACGTCCCCGGCAGTAACGTTCCGAACGAGGTCATCGCCTCGACGCTGCAGTACTACCACATCAGCGTCAAGCTCACGGCCTTCGACCCGACCAGCGCGAACATCACCGCTCCGGTCATCGCATCCGGTGCCGCGACGGCCGGCCTGGTCATCGACGGCGCTGGTAACCCGGTGCAGTGCTCGGACGTTTACCAGGCGCTCAAGCAGCTCAACATCAAGACCCCGGTGCTGGCCAACGTGCCGTGTGACTCCGCTGTCACCGCCCAGGGCGACGGCGGGCAGCTACCGATCGGCTGGTACTACGCCAGCGCCAACCCGCTGCCGGGAGACCCGGACGACCCGAGCCTTGCCGCCTTCAAGGCCGTGGCCGATAGATACGGCGACCCGACTGGTGCCTCGGACGCCTGGGTAGCGGACGCGTTCGGTCAGGTGCTGACCATCGCCAAGGTCTACAACGAGATCCTGAAGTCCGGTGGCACGATCACCGAGGCCGCGGTCAACTCCGACCTCAAGAGCCTCAAGGGCGCGATCCCGCAGGGTCCGCCGCAGCTGCAGTGCGGCACCATCCCTGGCGCGCCCGCCATCTGCAATGACGAGGTGTCGTTCTTCCAGAACACCACGCCTGGGGTCTTCAAGGCGATAGCCCGCTGGATTGGTTCCCCGCCTGGGTGGAAACCACCAGCCGGGCTGTTCTAGAACGCGGCGCGCTGCGTCCCCGGCCGGGCAAGCCCGCCGGGGACGCAGCGCCGCCAGACCGATAGGTAGCACAGATAGAAGGGCCCAGTTGTGAGCACCGAGCTGGACGGACAGGTTGCGATCGTCACGGGCAGCGGCCGCGGGTTCGGCCGAGCCATCGCCCAGGGGCTCGCATCCGCCGGAGCGGCCGTCGTGATCAGCTCGCGCACCCAGTCGGAGGTCGACGCGGTGACCACGTCGATCCAGGAAGCAGGCGGCCAGGCGCTCGGCCAGATCGCGGACGTCACCAAGCTGGCCGACATGGAAGCGCTGCGGGAAGCGGCCGAAGGCAAGTTCGGACCGGTCACCCTCGCCGTGCACAACGCGGGCGTGCCCTGGCCGTTCGGGCCGACGTGGCTGGTGGATCCGGACCGCTGGTGGCGTGCCCAGCAGGTGCACGTGCTCGGGGC
>JASHOE010000338.1 GCA_030041275.1 Streptosporangiaceae bacterium | reverse complement strand
GCGGCTCGCCTGGGTGCCCCGCCGGGCCGGTGAGCGCGGCGCGGTCGAGGCGGGTGCGCTGCCGAACCTGCTGCCCGGTGGCAGGCGAATCGGCGAGGCGTCGGCGACCGGCGAGATCGCCCGGACCTGGGGTACGAGTTCGCTGCCAGCTGCGCCCGGTCGCGCCACCGCCGAGATCCTGGCGGCTACCGCCACCGGCGACATTGAGGCGCTATTGATCGGCAGCGTTGATCCCGACGACCTGCCGGACCCGGCGTCAGCGCTGCGGGCCATCGAGGCGGCGGGTTTCATCGTGAGCCTCGAGCTGCGTGTCAGCGCCGTGACCGACAGGGCGGACGTCGTCTTCCCGGTCGCCGCCGTCGCGGAGAAGCCGGGCACATTCGTCAACTGGGAAGGTCGGGTCGGCTCGTTCGAGGCAGCACTGCCAGTCCCGAACGTCCGGACCGACCTGCACGTGCTGGCCGCGCTCGCGGACGAGATGGACGTGCACCTGGGCCTGCCGGACATCGAGTCGGCGCGCCGCGAGCTGACCACGCTGACGGCGTGGGCACCCGAGACCGGTCCGGCTCGCGACGACACTCCGATGGGGAGAATCAGCCAGCTGCAGCCTGATCATCCGGGTCCGGGCCGGGCCCTGCTGGCCACCTGGCATAATCTCCTCGACGCGGGCCGACTGCAGGACGGCGAGCCGAACCTGGCTGGTACGGCGCGCGCCGCGGTCGCCCGGCTGTCTGCCGCTACCGCAGCCGAGGTCGGCACCGCCGACGGTGCGAAGGTGACCGTGGCCACCGGCCGCGGCTCGATAACTGTTCCCGTGGAGATCACAGACATGCCTGACCGGGTCGTCTGGCTGCCGACGAACTCGGCAGGCAGCGCCATTCGGCGCGATCTGGCCGCCGGGCACGGCAGTCTCGTCTCGCTGCGGAGCACAGAATGAAGGGTCTCGCGGCCGGGCAGCCGCTCTCCAATGTGCCGACCCTGTCAAGCTTCGGGCACGATGCGTGGTGGCTGATCATCCTCAAGGTGCTCGTCATCTTCCTCTTCCTGATGCTCGGAACCCTGTTCATGATCTGGGCCGAGCGCAAGGTCATCGGCCGGATGCAGCAGCGGCCAGGGCCGAACCGGGCAGGCAAGTTCGGCCTGCTGCAGTCCCTCATGGACGGCATCAAGCTGCCGCTGAAGGAAGACATCGTCCCGCGCACCGTCGACAAAGTCCTGTTCTGGCTCGCCCCCGCGGTCGCGACGATTCCGGCGTTCATCGGCTTCGCGGTCATCCCCTGGGGACCGATCGTGTCGATCGCCGGTCACCGGACGCCGCTACAGCTCACCGACCTGCCTGTAGCCGTGCTGCTCATCCTGGCGATGAGCTCGATGGGCGTGTACGGCATCGTGGTGGCCGGCTGGTCATCTCGATCGCCCTACTCGCTCCTTGGCGGACTCCGCAGCTCGGCGCAGGTCATCAGCTACGAGATCGCCATGGGCCTGGCGTTCGTCCCGGTGTTCCTGTACGCCGGGTCGCTGTCGACATCGCAGATCGTCGCGGCGCAGATCCACGGTGCCGAGTTCCACGTCTTCGGCTACATCTGGCACTGGCCCTCCTGGTACGCGATTCTGCTGCTGCCCTCGTTCCTCATCTACATCATCACCATGGTCGGCGAGACCAACCGGCTGCCGTTCGACCTGCCGGAGGGCGAGGGCGAAATCGTCGCGGGCCACATGACGGAGTACTCGTCACTCAAGTTCGCGCTGTTCTACCTGGCCGAGTACGTCAACATGATCACCGTTTCCGGCCTGGCCACGACGTTGTTCCTCGGCGGCTGGCGCGCGCCGTGGCCGCTGTCGGTGTGGGCGACGTTCGACAACGGCTGGTGGCCGGTGCTGTGGTTCTTGCTCAAGGTCGCGGCGCTCATGTTCTTCTTCGTCTGGCTGCGGGGCTCGCTGCCCCGGATCCGGTACGACCAGCTCATGCGGCTGGGCTGGAAGGTACTGATCCCGTGCGCCCTGGCCTAGACGCTCATCGTCGCCACCGCACGCGTGTACCGGCAGCAGGGCGGCAGCCCCGCCGTGTACATCATCGGCGGCGGCATCATCGTGGTGCTGCTGGCGCTGCTGTGGCACTGGGAGTCGGCGCCGCAGCGAGCGGAGCGGCAGGCCGCCGAGGCCGCCGAAGCCCGGGTTGCGGCAGGCGAGGAGCCGGCCGGAGCGCCGGCGTTCCCCACGCCGCCCATGGACCTCCCGCACTACCACGGGATCGGCATCGCGACGAACAGGCCGGTGCTCACCGGGGTGGCGGACGACGAGACAAAGGAGGTGTCCAGTGCCTGAGTTCTTTGGCTCGGTCAAGGGCTTCGGCGTCACCTTCCGGCAGATGTTTCGCAAGGTCGACACCGTTCAGTACCCAGAGCAGAAGCTGCCCACCGCGCCCCGGTTCCATGGTCGCCACCAGCTCAATCGGTGGCCGGACGGGCTAGAGAAGTGCATCGGCTGCGAGCTGTGCGCCTGGGCATGCCCGGCTGACGCCATCTACGTTGAGGGCGCGGACAACACGCCGGAGGAGCGGTACTCGCCAGGCGAGCGGTACGGGCGCGTGTACCAGATCAACTACCTGCGCTGCATCCTGTGCGGGCTGTGCATCGAGGCGTGCCCCACTAGGGCGCTGACGATGACTAACGACTACGAGCTCGCTGATGACAACCGGGAGAGCCTGATCTGGACCAAGGAGCAGCTCGTCGCCCCGCTGCAGCCGGGCATGGAGGCACCGCCGCACCCCATGCGCCTCGGCGAGACCGAGGAGGACTATTACGCGCTCGGCGCGATGCTGGCGCGATCGCAGTCCGGGACCGAGCCAGGCACCGGCGGGTGGAACCCGATGCAGGACGAGCCGCACCAGGACTGGCCGGAGCAGGACCCGGCCGCCGAGCAGGGGAGCGTGCGGTGACCCATTCCATCGTGCTGGCCGGGCCGGCCGCCGAGACCACGCGGCTGCTGGTCTACTGGGTGCTCGCCATCGCCTCGGTGGCGGCCGCGCTCGGCATGGTGCTGGCCAGGCGGGCCGTGCACTGTGCGCTGCTGCTGGCCATCGTCATGCTGTCGCTGGCCGTGTTCTACCTGATGAACGGCGCGCCCTTCCTGGCCCTCGTGCAGATCATCGTGTACACCGGCGCGGTGCTGATGCTGTTCCTGTTCGTGCTCATGATCGTCGGCATCACCGCCGCTGACTCGATCATCGAGACGATCCGCGGCCAGCGGATGTGGGCGGCGCTGGCGGGCATCGCGATGCTGGTGCTGCTGAGCCTTGTCGTCGGGCACGCGGTCATCGGCCCGGCCGGGAAGACCAGCGCCGAGTTCGGCAACGCGAACGTGACCTCGCTGGCGCACCTGATCTTCACCCGGTACGTGTTCCCGTTCGAGATCACGAGCGCCCTGCTGATCACCGCGGCGGTCGGCGCCATGTTGCTGGCGCATCGCGAGCGGCTCCGGCCTAAGCCGACCCAGCGCGAGCTCGCCGCGGCCAGAATCGCCGGGGCTCACCCGACGCCGCTGCCCGGACCTGGCACCTACGCACAGCACAACAGCGTGGACATGCCGGCCCTGCTGCCCGACGGCAGCCAGTCCGAGCTGTCGGTCAGTGAGGTTCTGTCAGCCGGCGGCCACCCGGAGCGGCCGCCCGCCCTGAGCGGTCCGCCGCCTGGCGGCGGACAGTCCGGCGGCAGGCAGCCGGCCGTGACGTCCGGACCGGGCCGCGGCTCCGGTCCCGAGGCAGGTGAGCAGTAGTGGTAAGCCCGGCTCACTTCATCGCGCTCTCGGTAATCTTGTTCGTCATCGGCGCCGTCGGCGTGCTCGTGCGGCGTAACGCGATCGTGGTGTTCATGTGCGTCGAGCTCATGCTCAACGCCGCCAACCTGGCGTTCGTGGCGTTCGCCCGGATGCACGGCGCACTCGACGGGCAGGTAATCGCCTTCTTCGTGATGGTGGTCGCGGCCGCTGAGGTCGTCGTCGGCCTCGCGATCCTGACCGCCATATTCCGTGCCCGCAGGTCCGCGTCGGTGGATGACGCGAACCTGATGAAGTACTGACGAAAGGGAGCCATGACCGGCTCAGCCGACACCGCGGTCGCGCATCCCGCCGTGGCGATCGCGACCTTGCACGCGACCGGGCTTCAGGACGCGGCCTGGTTGCTGATCGCGCTGCCGTTGCTCGGCGCGACGATCCTGCTGCTGGGCGGCAAGCGGACGAACTCCTGGGGTCACCTGGTGGGCGTGGCCATGCCAGTCCTGGCGTTCGTGTACGGCGTCGCGGCCTTCGCCCAGATGCTGGGCTACCCGGCGGCGCAGCGCTCTCGCGACCTGACCATGTACCAGTTCATCAACGTCGGCCGGTTCCACGTGCCCATGGGCCTGCAGCTGGACCAGCTGTCCATCTGCTTCGTGCTGCTGATCACCGGCGTTGGGTCGCTGATCCACATCTTCGCGGTCGGCTACATGTCGCACGACCCGGAGCGCCGGCGGTTCTTCGGCTACATGAACCTGTTCCTGGCCGCGATGCTGCTGCTGGTCCTGGCCAATAACTACCTCGGCCTGTACGTCGGCTGGGAGGGCGTCGGCCTCGCGTCCTACCTGCTGATTGGCTTCTGGCAATACAAGAACTCGGCGGCCGTCGCGGCCAAGAAGGCGTTCATCGCCAACCGGGTCGGTGACGCCGGCCTGTCGCTGGCGATCATGCTGATGTTCTTCCAGTTCGGCTCCGTGACGTTCACCGGCGTCTTCGGCGCGGTCGGGAAGGCAAGTCACGGTGTCGTCCTGGCCATCGGGCTGTTGCTGCTGCTCGGCGCGTGCGGCAAGTCGGCTCAGGTTCCGCTGCAGTCCTGGCTGCTGGACGCCATGGAAGGCCCGACGCCGGTATCCGCTCTGATCCACGCCGCCACCATGGTGACGGCTGGCGTCTACCTGATAGTCAGGTCGGCTCCGATCTTCAACCTGTCTGGCGGCGCCCGCCTTGCCGTTGCCATCGTCGGCGCGGTGACGTTGCTGTTTGGCGCCATCATCGGATGCGCGAAGGACGACATCAAGAAGGCGCTGGCCGGTTCGACCATGAGCCAGATCGGCTACATGATGCTCGCGGCCGGACTCGGACCGGCGGGCTACGTCTTCGCGATTGCGCACCTGCTGGCGCACGGCTTTTTCAAGGCCGGGCTGTTCCTCGGCGCCGGCTCGGTCAAGCATGAGATGAACGACGAAGTAGACATGCGCCGGTTCGGCGGACTGGCCAAGGTCATGCCTATCACGTGGGTGACCTTCGGCCTCGGCTATCTGGCCATCATCGGCGTGCCGCCGCTGTCGGGCTTCTACACCAAGGACCCCATCATCGATGCCGCCTTCGCCAAGGGCGGTACCTCTGGTGCCCTGCTGGGTACCGCCGCGCTCATCGGCGCCGGCATCACGGCGTTCTACATGACCAGGGTCATGTTCATGACCTTCGCGGGCGAGCGGCGCTGGGAGGAAGGGGCGCACCCGCACGAGGCGCCGCCGGTGATGACCTCGCCGATGATCGTGCTCGCCATCGGCTCGGTCGCGGCGGGCGGGTTCCTGATCCTCAGCAACCGGCTGCTGAACTTCCTCGGGCCCGTCACGGGCGTGCCGCCGACCCTGCATGGCATCTTTACCCCCGCGGGCGACGCCGCGCTCGCGCTGGTCGCGGTCGGCATCGTGATCGCCTACCTCATGTACGGGCGGCGCGAGGTAGCCGTGACCGCCCCTGCCGGGAGCCCCGTGACGGTCGCCGCGCGCAAGGACCTGTACGGCGACGCGGTCAACGAGTCGTTGCTGATGCGGCCAGGTCAGTGGCTGACCCGGCTGTCGGTGTACTTCGACAACCGCGGCGTCGACGGAATCGT
Organism: Streptosporangiaceae bacterium; assembly: GCA_030041275.1. GTDB lineage: Bacteria > Actinomycetota > Actinomycetes > Streptosporangiales > Streptosporangiaceae > JAJYUU01. Next base: position 21,256 of record JASHOE010000338.1, on the reverse strand, counting down.
CAACACCGTGGCCGCCACGTTCGGCGGGTCGTCGGGACGGCTGCGCCGGGTGCAGACGGGCTTCGTCCGTTCCTACGCGCTATCGATGCTGGTCGGGGCTGTGCTGCTGGTAGGCGCGCTCCTGCTGGTACGGCTCTGACAATGATGAGGCTGGCGAACAGATGAGCTCCTTCCCCTGGCTGACGGTCGCGGGCGCGATCCCGCTGGTCGGCGCCATCGTGATCGCGCTGACGCCCGGCCGGTCGGCACCCGGCAGCGACGCCGACCGGCGCGCCCGCGACCTGCTGGTCAAGCGCATCGCGCTGGCGTTCACGTTGCTGACCCTGGTCGAAGTCGCCGTGATGGCCGCGCAGTTCAAGCCCGGCGGCGCGAGGTTCCAGTTCCAGCAGGTCTACGAGTGGATTCCGCAGTTCGGCGTCCACTACGCCGTCGGCGTTGACGGCATCGCGCTCGTGCTGATCCTGATGTCCGTCGTCCTCATGCCGGTCGTGGTGCTGGCCTCGTGGAACGACGTCGAGGCGGTCACGGCCACCGGCGGACGCGTCGCGGGCACAACCGCGAGCAGCCGCGCGCCGCGGGCCCGCAGCGTGAAGTCGTACTTCGCGATGATGCTCGTGCTCGAGACGATGATGATCGGCGTCTTCGCGGCCACCGACGTGTTTCTGTTCTACGTGTTCTTCGAGGCCATGCTGGTGCCGATGTACTTCATGATCGGCAGCTACGGTGTCGGCCAGCGCCAGTACGCGGCGGTCAAGTTCCTGCTGTACAGCCTGCTCGGCGGGTTGCTCATGCTGGTCGCGGTCATCGCGCTGTACGTGTACTCGACCCACAGCGGGCACACCCAGGGCACGTTCCTCTTTACCCAGCTCACGCACCTGGCGTTGAGCTCGACGACACAGAAGTGGCTGTTCCTCGGGTTCTTCGTCGCCTTTGCGATCAAGGCGCCGCTATGGCCGTTCCACACCTGGCTGCCGGACGCGGCCACCTCGGCGCAGCCGGGCGCGGCGGTGTTGCTCGTCGGCGTCCTGGACAAGGTCGGCACGTTCGGCATGATCCGCTACTGCCTGGATCTGTTCCCGACGGCGGCGCACTTCTTCACACCACTGGTGATCGTGCTGGCGGTCATCGGCGTGCTCTACGGCGCCGTGGTAGCGATCGGCCAGGCCGACATGAAACGGCTGATCGCTTATACGTCGGTGTCGCACATGGGCCTGATCACCCTCGGCATCTTCGCCATGACGAGCCAGGGCCAGGCCGGCGCGACGCTGTACATGGTCAACCACGGCTTCGCGACCGGTGCGCTGTTCATCATCGCCGGATTCCTGGTCTCACGCCGCGGGTCGCACCTCATCAACGATTACGGCGGCGTGCAGAAGGTCGCGCCGCTGTTGGCCGGGTTGTTCCTGGTCGCCGGCCTGGCCGGACTGGCGCTGCCCGGGCTATCCACGTTCGTCAGCGAGTTCCTGGTGCTGATCGGCACCTTCACCCGGTACCAGGCGGCCGCGGTGCTCGCCACCGTCGGCATCATCCTGGCCGCGATCTACATCCTGTGGATGTACCAGCGCACCATGACCGGCCCGGTCCGGGCGGAGGTCGCGGCCATGCCTGACCTCAAGGCCAGGGAACTGTGGGCAGTGGCGCCGCTGATCGCACTCATCGTCGTGATGGGCGTCTACCCCCAGCCGATCCTGAACATCATCAACCCCGCGGTGCACGCTACGCTGACCGGCACTCATAGCACCGATCCAGTGCCCGCACACCCGGCCACGGCCAGCACCACGAGCGCGGTGCACCATGACCGGCATTCGGCTGACCGGACGGCGCTGGTGTCGCGCGTGCCAAGCCATCCGGCCGCACACAAGCAAGGGAGCTCGGCGTGACCGGGACCGTCGTGGCCGCAACATCGACCATCGCGCCGCCGCACTTTGAGTGGGGCCTGCTCTCCCCGATGCTGCTGGTTTTCGCCGCCGCGCTGGCGGGCGTGCTGGTTGAGGCGTTCGCACCCAGGGACCTGCGGCGGCCGCTCCAGGTGCTGCTCGCGCTTGGCAGCCTGGCCGGAGCGTTCGTTCTGACCATCGTGCTGGCGGCGACCAACTCGATCTTCGCGGGCGGCAAGCCGGGTGCGGTAGTTGCGGTCGGCACCGTTGGCGTAGACCGGCCCACGTTGTTCATTCAAGCGACGATCCTCATTCTGGCCTTCGTCAGCGTGCTGCTGATCGCCGAGTCCTCCCGCGAGGTAATGGCGTTCACGCCGCAGGCGGCGGCCGTGCCGGGCAGCCCTGAGGAGCGCGAGGGCCTGCTCGCCGGCGTGGTGCACACGGAGGTCTACCCGCTGACGCTGTTCGCGGTCGGCGGCATGCTGCTGTTCCCGGCGGCGAACGACCTGCTCACCATGTTCATCGCGCTCGAAGTGCTGTCGCTGCCGCTCTACCTGCTGTGCGGCCTGGCGCGGCGTCGGCGGCTGCTGTCGCAAGAAGCGGCGATGAAGTACTTCCTGCTCGGCGCGTTCTCCTCGGCGATCTTCCTGTTCGGTATCGCGATGCTGTACGGGTACGCCGGCTCGGTCCAGCTGTCGGCCATCGCCACCGCGGCGCAGACCGGCTCAGCGTCGTCAACCCTGCTCTTCGCGGGGATTGCACTGCTCGGTGTCGGTCTGCTCTTCAAGATCGGCGCGGTCCCGTTTCAGGCCTGGAAGCCGGACGTCTATCAGGGCTCGCCCACGCCGATCACCGCGCTGATGGCTTCCTGCACGCTGGTGTCGGCGTTCGGTGCCCTGCTGCGGGTGTTCTACGTCGCCTTCGGCCAGCTGACGTGGGACTGGCGCCCGGCGATGTGGGGGGTGGCGATCGTCACCATGCTCGCCGGGTCCGTGATCGCCATCACGCAGACAGACGTCAAGCGACTGCTGGCGTACTCCTCGATCGCGCAGGCGGGCTACGTCCTCACCGGTGTCATCGCGGCGAACACGCGCGGCCTGTCCGGCAGCCTGTTCTACCTTGCGGCGTACGGCTTCACCATCATCGGAGCATTCGCGATCGTGACCCTCGTGCGCGATCGCGGCGGCGAGGCGGCGCACCTGTCGAGCTGGGCTGGCCTCGGCAAGCGGTCCCCGATCGTTGCGGGGGCGTTCGCCTTCTTCCTCATCGCGTTCGCCGGCATCCCGCTGACGAGCGGCTTCACGGGTAAGTTCGCGGTGTTCCAGGCGGCCATTCAGGGCGGCGCCACTCCGCTGGTGATCATCGGTGTGATCAGCAGTGCCATTCTGGCATTCCCCTACGTCCGCGTGATCGTGCTGATGTTCTTCAGCGAGCCGGCCGAGGAGGGTCCCATCGTGGTCCGGCCGAGCGCCTACACCGGTCTCGCGGTTGGCATCGGGGCTGCCGTCACCGTTGTGCTCGGCATCATCCCGCAGCCGCTCCTGAACCTGGCGAACCACGCCGCGACCCAGCTGTTCGTTCGCTAACTGGGTACTGTGCGTTACTGCGCCATCGGCTTATCGTGGCGCGACGCGAGCAGATAACCTCTGCTAAGACCGGTCCGGCGGGGTGGACGGCCGGGACTGACGAGGAGACGGCTGTGATTGCCCCTGTTGGGATGGAACTCACGGATGCGACGCTCGCCTCCGACGTGGAGAGCGGGCTCGCGCTCGTAGAAGACGGCCTCCGGGCAGCGGCTCGTGCCCAGCACGAGGTACTCAACGATGCATCCCTGCATCTCATAGACGCGGGCGGGAAGCGATTCCGGCCCATGCTCCTGCTGCTCGCCGCGCAGTTCGGCGACCCGCGCGATGAGCGCCTCGTGCAGGCGGCGATCGCCGTCGAGTTGACCCATCAGGCGACGCTCTATCACGACGACGTGATGGACGAGGCCGACACACGGCGCGGCAGCCCGAGCGCGAACTCGCGCTGGGACAACGCGATCGCCATCCTGACCGGTGATTACCTGTTCGCCCGCGCATCGCTGATCCTGGCTGATCTCGGGCCAGAGGCCATCAGGATCCAGGCCGAGACGTTTGCCCGGTTGGTCACGGGCCAGATCGCGGAGACCGTCGGCCCGCGTCCCGGTACCGACCCGGTCGAGCACTACCTGTTCGTGGTAACGGAGAAGTCTGCGTCGCTGATCGCCACGGCAGGCCGGTTCGGCGCCCTGTTCTCTGGTGCTCCGGCGGAGGTTGTAGCCAGGATCGCGGCGGCGTGCGCCGCTCTCGGCGTGGCGTTTCAGCTCTCTGACGACCTACTGGACGTGACGAGCGAATCCAACCAATCGGGCAAGACACCCGGCACCGACCTGCGCGAGGGGGTGCGGACCTTGCCCATGCTGTACGCCCTGCGCTCGGCCGGGCCCGAGGACGCCCGCCTGGTCAAGCTGCTGAACCTAGGCGAGCTGACGGATTCCGCCCTGCACGCCGAGGCACTCACCCTGCTGCGCGAGCACCCCGCGATGGAGCAGGCCAGGGCTGACACGCGCCGGTGGGCCGAGGTCGCACGCGCCGAGATTCGCGGGCTACCTGACGTCCCGGCCAGAGCTGCCTTCGAGGCCCTCTGCGAGTACGTCTCCGAGCGCACCGGCTAGCTGGCCGTAAGCCCCCGAGTAGCGTGGTCGATAACGGCCATCGGCGGCGTCCGGCCGGGCGGCATCAGTCGGGAACACGGGCGTTACCCCTCCGGTTGTCTTTGCCGGATGCAAGGAGGTCACGTGAGCATCTTCGGAACGCGAAAGACGCAGCTGGTGACGGCGGACACGGCACTGCCGGGCCGCCAGACAGCGATGCCAGTGCCCGAGCGGCATGAGGTCCTCGGCGCATCGCTCCGGCCGCCGTATCCAGCCGGGACGCAGGTTGCCGAGTTCGCGCTCGGCTGCTTCTGGGGCGCCGAGAAGATGTTCTGGCAGACGCCAGGCGTCGTCTCGACATCGGTCGGCTATGAGGGAGGATTCACCCCGAACCCGACGTATGAGGAGGTATGCAGCGGCCGTACCGGCCACGCCGAGACGGTGCGCGTGGTATTCGACCCCGCGAAGGTCAGCTTCGCGGAGCTGCTCCAGCGGTTCTGGGAGTCGCACGACCCGACGCAGGGCATGCGCCAGGGCAACGACATCGGCAGCCAGTACCGGTCGGTGATCTTCTACCACACCCCTGAGCAGCGCGCACAGGCTGAGGAGTCGGCTGCCGCCTACCAGAAGCGGCTGACCGAGGCGGGCTACGGCGAGATCACCACGCAAATCGTGCCGGCCGGGGAGTTCTACTTCGCCGAGGACTACCACCAGCAGTACCTCAGCGATACGAAGAACCCGTACGGCTACTGCCCCGACCACGGCACCGGCGTGTCATGCCCGATCGGCGTCGTGAAGGCCAGCGACTGACGGCTTCAGTCGGCCCCGGCCGTTGATCGCCCGGCCCCGCCAGGCACGGCTCGCGCGGGCTGCGGGTGACGCTGGCCTGATGACGATTGCGCCCAGAGACTGAGTCAGCAAGTCCAGGACTTCGTCCCCCGCTGAGCCGCCACCAGGTCCAGCACCTGCTGGCGCAGCCTGCTGGGCTCGGCGCCCAGGGCGTCGAGTGCCTGACAGGCGGGGTTCTTGCCGTCGCCTTCGCGGATCAGACCGAGCAGGATGTGCTCGGTGCCGATAGTGGCGGCGCCAAGAGTGACGGCTTCGGTCAACGCTAGCTCCAGCGCTCTCTTCGCCGGCGGCGTCATCATGATGGCCGCGGAAGGCTCTCGGTGGCCACGCCCGAGTAGGTGCTCGACCTGCTGGCGCGCCGCCTCTTCAGTGATGCCGAGCAAGGCGAGGGCCCTGGCCGCGGTGCCGGACCTCTCGGAAATTAAGGCGAGCAGGATGTGCTCGGTGCCGATGTAGCTGTGGTCGAGCCTTCTGGCCTCTTCCTGAGCCACGTCCACGACGCGCCGCACCTGGCTGGGAACCCTGTCGGACATGATGCGCGCCGCCTTTCTCCCCAAGCCCGCCGGTCACCGGCGAGCAGGCACAATACATCAGGATTTCTGCGAGCGGCGCCTATGCAGTGACCGCGAACAGCACGAATGCGTAGCTGAGCCCGGTTGCCGTGGGGTTGGCGCGGAGCCAGCCGCGGGCCACCTCGGCGGGAAACTCGATGCGCAGTACCGTCGCTAGGTCGGCACGGCTTGCGAACTGCAACTCTGACCGCACCTCGTGTCGCGTGGCTCCGCGGTCCCGCCACCACTTGTCGACGGCGGCCGCGGTCTCCAGCGGCGGTCGCGCAGCCGCAGCGGCCAGCAATCGGGCGAACTCGCCGTGGCGGTAGTCATTGTCCACGACCACAAGCCGCCCGCCCGGTCGCAGCACCCGCAGCACCTCGGCCAGTCCGGCGTCGGCGCCGGGCGGAAAGAAGTAAGCGAACCGCGCGTGCACGACATCGGCGCTGGCATCCGCCAGCGGGAGGCGCTCCGCCGACCCGGCCAGCACCTGCGTCTTTGGCAGCGCAGCCGCCGCCTGCGATGCCATGGCACGCAGCGCCGGATCCGGCTCGACGCCGATGACCCTGGCCGCCTCGCGCGCATAGCTGCCCAGCCAGTACCCAGCGCCGCAGCCGAGGTCGACGACCGTCCGTCCGCGCCACGGCGCGATCGCTCGCATCGCGGTCAGCACGTGCCCGGCCCGGTCGACCGCCTGGTTTTCCAGCTCGTAGCTATCCGGGTGAACGCCGATGTTGGGCGCGAACCGCCAGTCGGGAAACTCGGCCCGGGCCGCGCGACGCGTCGGCGCAGCACGCTGCGGCGTGGTACCACCGATCGCCGACATCGCGGCCGCTTTCGCGGCGGGCGCGGCAGACGACGGGACGGAGCGGGTCACCCGGCATTATCGGCCGACGAACGACTCCCTGGCGAATTCAGTGGAAGATCGTGTATCCCGGTACGGCCCGTGCCTCCGCCTCTCCCCGAGAGCCCGAAGTATCGGGGAGATCAGGACACTTCTGGTTATCCGGGTACACGACTTCTGCGGGGCTGTTTGGTCGTCGTCAGCGCCGGGCAAAATTGGCAGCCCGCGGTGTCGAAATCCAGCCGGCGCCGTTCGTAGCTGCTAATGACGGATGCCACCAGGCGTCCGCGGCCCTATCAGGAGGCAATGCGCGATGAAGTACGTGATGCTGATCTTCAACACCGAGGCCGCAGGCAAGCTCAGCCCCGAGGAGTACCAGGCCTGGAGCTCGGAGATCTTCGCCTGGTATGAGAAGCAGAGCGCGACCGGCAACATGCCCGACGGCGGCGCGCAGTTGCAGGGACCAGAGACCGCGAGGACGGTGCGCTCCGCCGGCGTGACCGACGGCCCGTTCATGGAGACCAAGGAGGTGCTTGGCGGCTACTCGTTGCTGGACACCGACACCTACGACCAGGCTGTGGAGATCAGCAAGACGTGGCCAGGCGTCGACCGGGGGCTGATCACCATTGAGCTTCGGCCCGTCGTCGAGTTCTAGCCGACGGAACCAGGGTTCGAAAGTCGGCGGGCGATGAGCTCGCGCTCGGCCGGATTTGCGGCGAGCGCGAGCGCTCGCTCGTTTGCGGCCCGCGCGTCCGAAGTCCGGCCGAGCGCAGCCAGCACTTGGGCCCGCGTCGCGTGGAACAGCCGGTAGTCATCCAGCTCCGTCGCCAGCGGCTCCAGTTCCGCGAGTGCCGCCTCCGGACCGACTGCGAATCTGGTGGCGACCGCCAGGTTCAGCAGCACCACCGGCGACGGCGTCATGATCTGCAGCCGGCCATACAGCAGCCGGATCTGCCGCCAGTCGGTGTGCTCGTAGTCGGGCGCCGCTGCGTGCAGCGCGGCGATCGCGGCCTGGACCTGGTAGGGCCCCGGTCGGCGCATCGCGACGGCTCGGTCGAGCACGCCGGTTGCCTCCGCGGCAAGCCCGGCATCCCAGCGGTCGCGGTCCTGGTCAGCGAGCCGGATCAGGCGCCCCCACCCGTCGAACCTGGCTGCCGACCGCGACTCATGCAGCAGGAGCAAGGCGAGCAGTCCCAGCACTTCAGGCTCGCGCGGCATCAGTCGGTGCAGCAGCCGGCCAAGCGAAACCGCCTGCGCGGCGAGGTCGCGGCGGGCTGGCGTACGTCCGGCGCTCGCCAGGTAACCCTCGTTGAAGACGAGGTAGACGACTGCCAGGACCGCTGCCAGGCGCTCGCCGAGCTGCTCGGGCTCTGGTACCCGGACGGGAACGCCAGCGTCGCGCAGCGACCGTCGCGCTCGCGACAGCCGCTGTCCCATCGCCTGCTCAGAAACAAGGAACGCGGCCGCGATCTCCGCGGTCGTCAGCCCGCACACGGTCCGGAGCGTGAGCGCTACCTGCGAGTCGGCGGGCAGCGCCGGATGACAGCAGGCGAACACGAGGCTCAGCAGGTCGTCGTCGCTCGCTGCGTCCGGCTGGTCGGCCCGCGACGCGGAGCGCTCCTGGGTCACCGCCAGGAGCGTCAGCTTCTCCTGCCCGGCTCTAGCCCGGCGTTGGCGATCGATCGCCTTCCGCCACGCGGTCGTGGTGAGCCAGCCGCCGGGATTGGGCGGGAGCCCGTCCCGCCCCCAGTGCTCCAGCGCTTCGACGAACGCGTCCTGGACGAGCTCCTCGGCGAGCCCGACGTCCCCGAGCCGGCGAGCGAGGGTTGCGCGCAACCGGGTGGCCTCAGCCCGGTAGGCACGCTCTAGCTCCGCCACCGCCGCACTCACACGGCCAGTGTGGCAAACAGGGACGACAGACCGTCAGGTGCTGGCTGAACCAGCGGCTAGCGCAATGCATGCCCGGCGCCACGCGGAAAGCTGGCTTGAGGTGGTGGCCGCGCAGTGGGGCGTATAACCTGTCCGGCGTGGTAGCCCAGGTCAGCATCTGCATTCCGGCATATCAGGCAGGCCGGTACATCCGATACACGCTGGAAAGCGTGCTCGAGCAGACCTTCACCGACTTCGAGGTCGTCGTCCTCGACAACGCTTCAACTGATGACACCGCGGCTATCGTGGCCGAATTCGGCGACCCGCGGATCCGCCTCGAGCACAACGATGTGGTGCTGCCGCTGCCGGCGAACTGGAATCGTGCCGTCACCCTGAGCCGTGCCCCGCTGGTAAAGGTCCTGTGCGCCGACGACGTGCTCTATCCGCGCTGCCTGGATAGTCAAGTGGCCTCGCTAGCGGCGGCGCCATCCGCGGCCCTGGTCGCCTGCCGACGCAACCTGATCGATAGCGACGGCGCGACGGTCTACAGCGGCGGCGGCCTGCGCTGGCTCCTTGGCCCGCGTACTCGCACGGATGTCGTCCGCGCGATCGTACGCCACGGCGGCAACCCGATCGGCGATCCCGGCTCCGTCCTGTTCCGCCGCAAGGCCTTCGATGCCGCGGGCGGCTTCGACGAAGACAAGATGCTGCTCCTGGACATCGATCTGTGGGTACGCCTGCTGGATCACGGCGACTTCGTCGGGCAGGCCCAGAGCCTGGCCGGATTCCGGCTGCACGGAGCCTCGACCACCAGGATGATCGCGGTCGAGCAGAAGACGGCTCAGGCTGCGATGATCCGCGAGCTCGCTACCAGCGGAGAGTATCGGGTACGCGCTTTCGACCGCTTGGTCGGAGCGGTGGTCACTCCGGTGGGCCAACTGCACTGGAACCTCCACCAGTCCAGGGCCGGTTTGGGTCCGCCGTCGCAGGAGGCCGACCTGGAACGAAGGGCATCGGTCGGCGCGAGCGCACACTCCCGGCCGTCCGACTGAGCAACCGAGCGGTCGGCTGTCGCAGGCCTCAGGCCGGGGCGCCGCCGCGGCCGGCGCCGCCGCGGAACCGCGAGACGCCCGCGAGGACGGCTGGATCCGCCAGGGTAGCGATGCCGTGGCTGAACTCGTTCGCCATCGCATCGGCAACCCCGAGCGAGAGCGACTCGAGCGCCGATGCCCGGTCATTGCGCATGCACGCTTGCGGGAATGCGGCGATCTGGCCGGCCAGCCGCTCGGCTTCTTCGCGCGCGTCGCCGGTGCGCACGATGCGCGACACCAAGCCCATCTGAGCCGCTTCGGTGGCCGATACCGCACGGCCGGTCAGGATCAGGTCCAGGGCCCGGCCCAGCCCGACGATCCGGGGCAGCCGCACGGTGCCGCCGTCGATGAGCGGCACCCCCCACCGACGGCAGAAGACGCCGAACACGGCATCCTCTTCGGCCACCCGCAGGTCGCACCAGAGCGCGAGCTCGAGACCTCCGGCGACCGCGTAGCCGGCGACGGCGGCGATCACGGGCTTGGTGAGCTGCATCCTGGTGGGGCCCATCGGGCCGTTGCCGTCCGACTCGGCGCGATTGCCGCGTGGCGTGCCCACCGCCATCAGGTCGGCGCCCGCGCAGAAGGTGCCGCCTGCGCCGAACAGCACCGCTACGGCGGCGTCCGCATCGGCCTCAAAGTCGGTGAATGCCTCGGCCAGCGCGGCAGCAGTCGGTCCGTCGACGGCGTTCCGCACCTCCGGCCGGTCGAGGATCACCGTCGTGACCGGCCCCGCCCGCTCTACCCGCACCGGGCTAGCGCCCGCCCCGGACCGGGCGGCCGGATGCCCGGTCGGCACGGCTAGCCGACCTGCCAGGTGTCGCTGCCGGCTAGCAGCTCCGCGAGGTCGCCGTCGCCCTGCTTCTGCCGGGCCGTCTCGATCTGCGCCGACATCAGCTCGTCGTAACTGGGCCGTTCGACCCTGCGGAACACCCCGATCGGCGTGTGCGCGAAGTCGCTGCTGTCCAGCCGGGACAGCGCGAACGCGTACGACGGATCGCTCGCGCCCGCGTTGTGCACCAGCAGCGAGTCCGGGTCTGTTCCCTCGACCGGCACCGCCTCCAGGCCGCCCTGCCGGCCGAACCGCAGCCCCTGATCGCCGCCCGAGCCGAACCGGACGGGCTCGCCGTCCTCTAGCCGGATCAGTCGCAGATCCCGCTCGCCCGGTTCGGTCACCGGCAAGAAGGCGTCGTCGTTGTAGATGGGACAGTTCTGGTAGATCTCGACGAAGGCGGTGCCCTTGTGGTCGGCCGCTGCTCGCAGCACGCTCGTCAGGTGCTTGCGGTCAGAGTCGATCGTCCTCGCGACGAAGCTGGCCTCGGCTCCGAGCGCGAGTGACACCGGGTTGAACGGCGTATCGAGCGAGCCGAACGGCGTCGACTTGGTGACCTTGCCCTGCTCGGACGTGGGTGAGTACTGACCCTTCGTCAGGCCGTAGATCCGGTTGTTGAACAGCAGGATCTTGACGTTGACGTTCCGGCGCAACGCGTGGATCAGGTGATTGCCGCCGATCGACAGCGCGTCGCCGTCGCCGGTGATGACCCAGACCGACAGGTCAGGCCGGGATGAGGCCAGACCTGTCGCGATAGCGGGGGCGCGGCCATGGATCGAGTGCATCCCGTAGCTGTTGACGTAGTAGGGCAGCCGGGACGAGCAGCCAATCCCCGAGATGATGACGAGATTCTCCCGCGGGATTTCCAGCTCGGGCAGGAAGCCCTGGAACGCCGCCAGAATCGCGTAGTCACCGCAGCCTGGGCACCAGCGGACTTCCTGGTCAGACTTAAAGTCCTTGGTCGCTTGCTTGGTGTCTGCCTTCGGCACCAAGGTTAGCGACGCGAACCGGTGCTGCGGCTCGGGGAACTCGGTCATCGCAGCGTCAGACATGGGCGATCACATCCTGAATGACGTCGGCCAGTTCGGCGGCCCGGAATGGCAGGCCGCGAATCCGGTTGTAGGACACCACGTCGATGAGGTAGCGGCCCCGCAGCAGCAGGGCGAGCTGGCCAAGGTTGATCTCCGGCACCAGCACCTTCTCGTATGACCGAAGGACGTCGCCAAGGTTGGCCGGGAATGGCGACAGGTGCCGCAGATGGGCCTGGGCAACCGAGCCGCCGGCCATCCGCACCCGGCGGACAGCAGCGCCGATCGAGCCGTACGTCGAACCCCAGCCCAGTACCAGCACCCGGGCGGTGCCGTCCGGATCGTCGACCTCGACCGGCGCGATGTCAGCGGCGATCCCGTCGATCTTGGCCTGGCGGAGCCGGACCATCTTGTCGTGATTATCAGGGTCATACGAGATGTTGCCGGAGACGTCGGCCTTCTCGATGCCACCGATCCGGTGCTCGAGGCCTGGCGTTCCCGGTACGGCCCAGGGCCGGGCGAGCGTCTCCGGATCGCGCTGGAACGGCCGGAATGGCGGGCCGCCCGCGCCGTCAACGGCGACGTTCCCGCCGGCGAACTTGAACTCGTTCCGCAGCCTCGGCAGGCCGTCTACGGCGGGGATCCGCCACGGCTCGGACCCGTTGGCCAGGTAGCCATCGGACAGGATGACAACCGGGGTGCGGTATTTGACGGCGATCCTGACCGCCTCAAGCGCGGTATCGAAGCAATCGGCCGGCGTGGCCGGGGCGACGATCGCGATGGGCGACTCCCCGTTACGGCCGAACATCGCCATGAGCAGGTCGGCCTGCTCGGTCTTCGTCGGCATGCCGGTCGACGGGCCAGCGCGCTGGATATCGCAGATGATCAGTGGCAGCTCGACCGACGCGGCGAGCCCGATCGTCTCCGCCTTGAGGCACATGCCGGGGCCGGACGTGCTGGTGACGCCCAGGCCCCCGCCAAACGACGCGCCGAGCGCGGCACCGACGCCGCTGATCTCATCCTCGGCCTGCATGGTGCGCACGCCGAACCGCTTGTGCTTGGACAGCTCGTGCAGGATGTCGGAAGCCGGGGTGATCGGGTAGGAGCCGAGGAACAGCGGCAGCCCGGACCGGCGCGAAGCCGCTACCAGCCCGTAAGCGAGTGCCGTGTTGCCGGTGATGTTGCGGTAAGTGCCTGGCTGGAGCCTGGCCGGCTTCACCTCGTACTGGACCGAGAAGGCCTCGGTCGTCTCGCCATAGTTCCAGCCCGCCTGGAACGCGGCCTTGTTGGCCGCCAGGATCTCGGGCCGGGCGGCGAACCGGGCGTCCAGGTACCGAATGGTGCCGTCGACTGGCCGGTTATACAGCCAGGACAGCAGCCCGAGCGCGAACATATTCTTGGCCCGTTCCGCGTCCTTGCGGCTGATGTCGAAGTCCTCAAGCGCCTTGACCGTCACCGACGTCAGCGGGATGGCGTGCACCTGGTAGGCCTCAAGCGAGCCGTCTTCGAGCGGGTTGGTGTCGTACCCCACCTTGGCCAGGTTGCGCTTGCTGAACTCGTCAGTGTTGGCGATGATGTCGGCGCCTCGCGGCAGATCGTCGAGGTTGGCCTTCAACGCGGCCGGATTCATCGCCACCAGCACATCGGGCGCATCGCCGGGCGTCAGGATGTCATGGTCGGCGAAGTGCAGCTGGAAGCTGGATACGCCCGGCAGGGTGCCGGCGGGCGCGCGGATCTCGGCCGGGAAGTTCGGCAGCGTCGATAGATCGTTTCCGAAGGACGCGGTCTCCTGGGTGAATCTGTCGCCCGCGAGTTGCATGCCGTCGCCGGAGTCTCCGGCGAATCTGATGATGACGCGATCGAGCTGCTGGACCTGCTTGGTCACAGTCTCCCGGCCTCCTTCACGCGCCGAGGCCGGGTGCCGGACACGGTGACGGCGTGCATCTCTGCTCGATTCCTGGGCTGAATATTTTTGGATGGCGCCGGGCTAGCCGACCGGGCCAGGCTGGACATCCTAGTCACGCCATCACGGCCCGATCGTGTCGGCCGTGACAGCGCCGTCTGAGGCTGACCCCGCCGGACGTCAGGTCTCTCACCAGCGGCGAGGTGCGGGTGGAGGCCTGCCCGTTACTAAAATCCCATTCTAGTACAAGCGCCAAACCAGCACCTGCGTCCTGCGCATACGCGCCGGCCGACCGCGCGTGCGGCAGGATCCGGGCACTCGTCACAGCACTGTCGGTGCGGGCGGTCGCTCCTGGCTGAGGGCACGGGTGAGTTCGACGAGCTGACTCAGCGCGTTCAGCCGCGCGGTGCGATCGCCCTCCAGTTTGGCCTGCACGGTGGTGATGCCGGCGTCCCGGTAGCGGCGCAGGCGCTCGGCGACCATCGCGGGCGTGCCGATGAGGTTGGTCCTGGCGCCGAGTTCGACCGGGACCCGCTCGGCGGCCTCCTCGCGCCGTCCCGCGAGCCACAGCCGCTGCACCTCGCGCACGTCGTCGCCGTAACCCTGCCTGGCGAAGGCGGCGTTGTAGAAGTTCTTCTCCGCCGATCCCATCGCGCCGATGGTGAACGCGTATCCGCGGGCGTGCCGACGCGCCGCTGCCTCGACGTCCTCGGTGAACTCGACGGCGGCTGGGATCACCAGGTCGAGGTCTGCGAGCGACCGGCCGGCCCGGGCCGCGCCGGCCCGGAGGCGGTCGGTGAACACTTCGGCGTGCTCTGGCATGAACGCGTTGCCGATCCAGCCGTCAGCGACCTCGCCGGTCAGCTCGAGGTTCCGCGGCCCGAGGGCGGCAACGTAGATCGGCACGGGCGCGGGCGCGAGCGCCGACCGCAGCGCGCGGCCCTGGCCACCCGGCAATGGCAGCTGGTACACCTCGCCCGCGTGGCTGAGCCGGTCACCGGTAGTGACCGTGCGAATGATCTCGATCGTCTCCCTGGTCATCGCCAGTGGCGCGTCGAACCTGACGCCGTGCCAGCCCTCCATGACCTGCGGCCCGCTGGTGCCGACGCCGAGGCGGAAGCGGCCGCCAGACAGCAGTTGCAGCGACATCGCTGACATAGCGAGCATCGCCGGGGTACGGGCGCCGAGCTGGGCGATCGCGGTGCCGAGGGCGATGTGCTCGGTCTCTGCCGCAAGGTAAGCCAAGGGTGTGAAGGCGTCTTGTCCCCACGCCTCTGCAACCCATACCGAGGTCGCGCCGAGCCGCTCCGCCTCCCGGACGAAGTCCGCGTCCGCTCGAGAGGCAACCCGCGCAGCGATGCCCACCTGCATGGATCCCATTCTCGTCCTAGGGAACCAGGGATGGCCCGACGTACGATGCAGCCGTGGAATCCGCCGAGCTCCGCTACGCCGACTGCCCGACGACCGAGGCTGAGCTGACTATCGATGCGCCACCTGCGGTGATCTGGCCACTGGTCTGCGACATCCAGACCCCGGCTGAATTCAGCTCGGAATTCCAGGGCGGCGAGTGGCTGGACGGCGACACGGGGCCCCGGCTCGGCGCGCGGTTCCGCGGCCGGAACCACCACCCGGCACGCGGCGGCTGGGAGACGGTGTCGACCGTCTGCGAGCTGGAGCCCGAGCGCGTGTTCGCGTGGGCGGTGGGCGATCCGGCGGTGCCTGCTGCGCGCTGGCGGTTCACTCTCGAGCCGGATGGTCAGGGCACCCGGATCCGGCAGTGGATGCAGATGGGGCCGGGTGAGAGCGGCATCAGCGAACTGATCGCGCAAATGCCGGATAAGGAGCACCGCATCCTGCGCCGCCGCCTCGCCGAGCATCACGCCAACATGACCGCGACGCTCGAAGGGATCAAATCTCGCGCCGAGAGTACGTAGGGGTACTTCGCGGCCGGTGGCTGCGCTAGCGGCTAGCGCAGGATGAACTTGGTCACCGCGTTGGCGAAGCCCTCGTCCTGGTTCGAGGTGGTGACCCGGCGAGCCGCGCGCTTGACCTCGGGGCTGGACTGACCCATTGCGATGCTGAGCCCCGAGTGGGCGAACATCAGCACGTCGTTCGGCATGTCACCGATGGTCGCGATGTCGTCCGAGTGAAGCTTGTACCGCCCCGCGAGGTACTTCGCCACCGCACCCTTGTTGGCTTGCGGGTGCGTCACGTCGAGGTAGTAAGGCTGCGAGGCAGCGGCGCTGACGTGGTCGCCGAACTTGTCGTGCACGGCCTCAGTGGCTTTGTCGACCGCGTCGTGATCGTCGCTCACGCCAACCAGCTTGGCCACGCTCCCGGTCAGGCCGTGCACGCCGTCGGACATGACCTTGGGCTCGAACTTCACGGTCCAGGTCTCGCGCGCAACGTGCGGACCGTCGGCCTTGGGCACGTACCAGTCGGCGCCGCTATAGAGCCACACGTCAAGCTTGAACGACGACATCATGTCCGCGACCGGAATCACGAGGTCCTCCGGCAGCACGCGCTGGTCGATGACGTTCATGTCGCGGTCCACCAGCAAGCCGCCATTGAAGGCCGCGATCGGTGTCTTGATGTCGAGCGGATCGACGAGCATGGCCATGCCGCGGGGTGGCCGACCGCTGGTAATGGCGAAGATGACGCCGGCGTCGTGCAGCGAGTGCACGGCCTGGATCGCCTGATCGGTCAGCACCTTGTCCTGCGTGACAAGCGTGCCGTCGACGTCGGCCAGGAACATCTTCACGGTCGGTGTCGCCACCAGTCACTCCCGTCCGCGCTCGAACGCAGGCTCGGCCCGGCGGTAGGCATCGATGACATCCCGGTACCGCGAGGAGATCTCAAAGACTGCCTCATCGTGCGACGCCTGCCCGGCCAGATATTTCTTCAGCGCCTCCTCCCACAGGGTCCGGCCGACGGCGAACCCGTCGAAGCCGTCCACCCTGGCCCCGATCTTCACCCACTCGATGACCTGCGCCTCGTCCGCGCCGCGTCCCAGGACGATGCATTTCACGTCGTCCCGGCCACCGACCTGAGCCTGTGCGACCACCTGCTCGCAGGCAGAGGTCGTGTCCAGGCCCTCGATCTTCCAGATGTCTGGCTCGACGCCGCCGTCCTGCAGGGCTGCGATCGTCGCTACCACCAGATCAGGACGCAGTTCCCGGTCGTACGCGCGCTGGTCACCGCCGAACCGAGCAAGCTGATCCTTCGTGGCCGGCACCAGCAGCTCGAACAGGAACTTGCGGTCGCGATCGCGCAGCCACCGGCTCAGCACGGCCAGCCGCTCGGTCTGCCGCCGGTTCAGCTCGGCGTCCCCGTCCGGGTTGTAACGCACCAGGACCTTGGCGAACGACGGGTCGAACGCCTCGATGTGGGCACCGAAGTCATCGCCGTACTGGAACTGGAACTCTTCCTCGCCGGACTTCTCGACCGGCATCGCGAGCGGTACGCGGTCGGCTTTCGCGCGCCGCGCGACGTCGGTTCCGAACTCCTCGTCCACCAGCACGCCGCACACATGCCGCGGCGCGCCCTCTGCCACCGCCCGCACGTGCGCGTCGAAGATGATCTGCTTGACCTTGATGATGCCGTCGCGCACCTGCGCAGAGACCGGCTCGGACGCGCCGAACAGGTCATGCTCGAACGAACCGCGGTGATCGAAGGCCATCAGGTAGAGCGTCTTGTCGTAGCCGAGTGCCATTAGTGCTCCTGTGGGGAGTCGGGCCGTAAGCCCGACTCAGGCAGATGCCAGTGAAACGGCTCAACCAGCTTGTTTACCGACTCCGGTCCCCATGATCCTGGCGCGTACGTCTCCACCGGTGGCGGGTTGGTGAGCAGGTGCTCCGAGATCTCCCAGAGCCGCAGGATCCCGTCGGAAGAGGTAAAGAGGGCCTGGTCGCCGAGCATCGCGTCGAGGATGAGCCGCTCGTAGCCTCGAGCGCCATGGCCTCGGCGAAGGAGTTCGCGTACGTGAACACCATCTGCTCGCTGCCGAGCGTCATCTCCGCGCCCGGCTCCTTCGCGAGGAATTTCGTGGTGATCGAGCCTGGGTCGGCGAAGTCGATGATGATCTCGTTCCGCCGGCCGTCGGGGATGTCCTTGCGGTGGGTCTTGAACATCCGCAGCGGTGGCTCGTGGAACCCGAGGGTGATGACCTGCCGGCCGGCACCCATGCTCTTGCCGGACCGCAGGAAGAACGGCACGCCCTTCCACCGCCAGTTGTCCACCTCCGCGCGGACCGCGATCATGGTCTCGGTCTCCGAGTCGGGCGCCACGCCTTTCTCCTGCCGGTAGCCCTCATACTGACCACGCACGACGTGCCGGACGTCGATGGGCCGCATGGACTCATAGACCTTGAGCTTCTCGGCCCGCAGCGGCTGAGCGGTCAAGGCGGTCGGTGGCTCCATCGCGACGAACCCGAGCACCTGGAAAAGGTGAGTGACGACCATGTCGCGGTAGGCGCCGGTCTGGTCGTAGAAGTTGGCGCGGCCTTCGATCGACAGCGTCTCCGGCACGTCGATCTGCACGTACGCGATGTGGGACCGGGTCCATACCGGCTCGAACAGGCCGTTGGCGAACCGGAACGCGAGAATGTTCTCGACCGACTCCTTGCCCAGGAAGTGATCGATACGGAAGATCTGCGACTCGTCGAAGACCGCGTGCACAGCGTCGGTCAGCGCGATCGCCGATTTCAGGTCGGTCCCGAACGGCTTCTCGATGATGACCCGTGAGACCTTGGTCGCCAGCCCCGAGTCGCCCAGGTCGTGCACGACCGAGATGAATGCGTCCGGGGGGATGGCGAGGTGGAACAGCCGTCGGACCGCGCCGCCGATCTCCTTCTCAGCCTTGGCAACCTCGGCTACCAGCGGCCCGTAGTCGCCAGGATCGGAAGGTGCGAACGATAGCCGCTGACAGAACTCCTCCCAGCAGTCCGCCTCGTGCGACGGCTTGGTGACGCAGAATTCCTGTGCCGACTGCTTCGCGCGGTCCCGGAACTCATCCGTGCTGATCGCGAACTGCGTCGGCGACGTGCCGATGATGCGGTACTTGCGCGGCAGGAGGCCTGCCGCGGCGAGATGGAACAGGCCCGGCAGCAGCTTGCGCTTGGCCAGGTCGCCGGTCGCGCCGAAGAGCACGATGACGTGATCCTCCGGACGGTGCACATCGCCGTGCACGGCGGCCTTCCCGGCCCGTGGTGCGGTCATCGCGTCCTCATTCCTCCGGGGCGGCGGCGTGGTCGGCGAGTATGAGCGAGCGCGCGGCGTGCACCCGGCCAGCCGGGATGGATTCGTCCCCGGCTAGCAGCCGAGCCAGCGGGTCGCGCTTGTCTGCGCCGGTGACGAGCCACAGCAGCTGGTCGGCGCGGGCTAGGGCGGGGTACGTGAGCGTCATCCGCCGGTGTTCCTGGTAGGGCTGGGTCAGCGCGACGAGCCGGTCGCCGACCTGCAGCACCGGGTCGCCGGGCACGAGCGATGCGGTGTGCCCGTCCGGCCCGAGCCCGAGGTGCACGAGGTCGAACCGCTGCGGCAGCTCTGCCGCGTACGCAGCGGCCCCGGCGTCCAGGTCGGCGTCGGTGACCGGCATAGGGTGCACCTGGCCGTGCGCGCCGCCGAGGCTCTCCCGCAGGTGGGTCACGTTGCGATCAGGGTCTCCGTCGGGTGCCACCCGCTCGTCCACCTGAAACAACGCCACCTCCGCCCAGGGCATGTCCTCCTTGGCCAGCGCCGCGAACATGGCCCAGGGCGTGTGCCCACCGCTGACCGCGAACGTGAACCGGCCGTGCTCAGCGACCATCGCCCGCGCCCGCGCGGCGACGTATGCGGCCGCCTGGTTCGCCACCGCGTCTGCGTCGGGCGCAACCCGCAGCTCGTGCTCCACTGGTCAGTCCTTCTTCTCCGCGTGCCCGCCGAATTCGGACCGCATGGCGGACAGGATCTTGTCCGTGAAGTCACCGAGACCGCGCGACTCAAACCGCTCGTACAGCGCCGCGGTGATGATCGAGGCAGGCACGCCCTCCTCGATGGCGGCCATGACCGTCCAGCGGCCCTCGCCGGAGTCCGAAACCCGGCCCTCGTACTCCTCCAGGTTGGGCGACGCGGCAAACGCCGCGGCGGTCAGATCGATCAGCCACGAGCTGATGACCGAGCCGCGCCGCCACACCTCGGCGACCTCGCCCACGTCGATCTGGTACTTGTAGGCGTCCGGGTCGCGCAGCGGGGTGGTTTCCGCGTCGGCTGCTTGCTGGCCGACGAGGCCCACGTCAGCGTGCTTGATGATGGACAGCCCCTCGGCGATCGCGGCCATCATGCCGTACTCGATGCCGTTGTGGACCATCTTGACGAAGTGCCCTGCGCCGTTCGGGCCGCAGTGCAGGTAGCCATGCGGCGCGGTGCTGTCGGCGAGGCTGCGGCCCGGCGTGGGCTCAGCGCTGCCTTCACCCGGCGCGATCGTCTTGAAGATCGGGTCCAGGTACGCGACCTGCTCGTCCTCGCCGCCGATCATGAGGCAGTAGCCGCGCTCCAGGCCCCAGACGCCACCGCTTGTCCCGCAGTCAACGTAGTGAATGCCAGCCGGCTTGAGCTCGGCGGCGCGGTCGATGTCGTCGCGGTAGTAGGAGTTGCCCCCGTCGATGATGATGTCGCCAGGTGACAGGTGCGGCTTCAGTCCCTCGATCGTCGATTGCACAGCGCTGGCGGGCACCATGATCCAAAGAGCCCGCGGCGGCTCGAGCTTCTTGACCAAGTCGGCCAGGCCGGTCGCGCCGGTCATGCCTTCGGCTTCAAGCTGCTGGATGCTGCTGCGCGATCGTGCCCAGCCCACGCAGTGGTGTCCATCCTTCATCAGGCGGCGCACCAGGTTGGCACCCATCCGGCCAAGCCCGATCATGCCGAGCTGCATTGGCTTATCTGTTGGCATCACTGCACCCTTTCAAGATCTTTGCTGGGAACGGCGTCGTCACGGGTTCGCCTTGAGCTCCCGGTAGCGCCGTATCAGGGCGTTCGTCGAGGAGTCGTGGCTGAGCTGCGGCGCCTCGTCGGACTCGAGCTCTGGTGCTATCTGGCTAGCCAGTGCCTTGCCCAGCTCGACTCCCCACTGGTCGAACGAGTCAATCTGCCAGATCGCGCCCTGGGTAAACACGCTGTGCTCGTACAGGGCGACCAGGGACCCGAGCGTCCACGGGTCGAGCTTCGCGCAGAGCAGCACGTTGGTAGGCCGGTTGCCTGGCATGACCCGGTGCGGGATGACGTGCTCCGGCGTGCCCTCGGCTCGCACCTCATCCGCGGTCTTGCCAAAGGCCAGCGCCTGAGCCTGAGCGAACACGTTGGACGACAGCAAATCATGGTGGTTGCGGAGCGGATTAAGCGACTGCCCGAAACCGATGAGATCGAGCGGAATCAACCTCGTTCCCTGATGAATGAGCTGATAGAAGCTGTGCTGACCATTGGTGCCCGGCTCTCCCCAGAACACCGCGCCGGTCGGGTAGTCCACCTGCTGACCGGTCAAGGTGACGTGTTTGCCATTGGACTCCATCGTCAGTTGCTGCAGGTAGGCGGGGAATCGCTTGAGGTACTGGTCATACGGCATG
Source organism: Streptosporangiaceae bacterium (assembly GCA_030041275.1). Taxonomy (GTDB): domain Bacteria; phylum Actinomycetota; class Actinomycetes; order Streptosporangiales; family Streptosporangiaceae; genus JAJYUU01. The sequence continues at coordinate 144 of JASHOE010000338.1, read as the reverse complement.
ACGCCGACGGTCTGCGCGCCGAAGAAATCGCCGTACCAGACACAGAGCAATCCCAGCAGTACCGGCAGGTTCTGGGCCAGCGGTGCAGTCCTGAAGTGCTCGTCCATCGCGTGGAAGCCGGCCAGCATCTGGTCGAAACTGTCC
>JASHOE010000337.1 GCA_030041275.1 Streptosporangiaceae bacterium | reverse complement strand
GCCTGCTGCACGCCGTCCGATCCCTCGAGCGCCGGCTCCTGGGCGATCGCGAGCTGGATGGTGCCAGCCTTCATCATGGTCATCTGCGTCGAGTCCGCGTCGAACGTGGCCAGCTTCACCTTGCCGGTCTTGCCGGCGTGTGCGATGCCGGACGCCGCGCCCTCGGCGGTGACCACGTTGGCGGCGAAGGCGCCGTTCAGGCTCGGGTTCGCGGCGATGTCACCCTCGATGAACGAGGTGGCGGTGCCCACGCTGTCGGCGTCGTCGTTCTGCTCGGCGAGCAGCTTGATGCCCGGGAACTTGGCCGCCATCTCCGCCTGGAAGCCGGCGATCCTGGCGTCGGTCGTGGACACCCCCTTGGCGACGCTGATCACGGCGACGGTGCCCTTGCCGCCGAGCAGCTTGCCGAGGGTGTCGGCGGCGAGCCTGCCGCCAGCCGCGTTGTCCGACGAGATCCTGGACAAGCCGATCGCCGGGTTAGCGGCCGAGGTGTCCACAAAGATGATCTTGCTTCCGGCGTGCTCCACCTTCAGCAGGTCAGGGTCGAGCGCGGCGCTGTCGGTCGGCGCCACGATCAGGGCGTCAGGCCGGGTAACCGCCGCCGCGTCGATCAGCGGCTTCTGCTCGGGGATGCTGAACGTCGCCGGGCCGGTGACGGTGAGCTTCACGCCGAGCTTCTTCGCCTCTGCCTCCGCGCCGCATTCCATCGTGACGTAGAAGTCGTCGCTCTTGGTCCCGACGATCAGCTCCATCGTCTTCGGCGAGCTGCTGCTGCCTTTGCTGCTTGATGAGCCGCAGCCGGCCGCGGCCGCGGCGACAAGCGCGATAACGGCCACGCCGGTGAGCGTGACGCTGAGTCTGCTCCGCATCGTTCCTCCTGTGCGATAGGTCCGAGAGCCCTCGGCCGCTGTCATGCCGCCTCAGCCGCGCTGTCTGCGCAGTTGCCAGAGCGCCGCCCAGCGCATCTGGCCGCTGCCACGCCGCTGGCGGCGGAACTGATCGAGATACACGGCCGCCACCAGCGCTGCGCCGATAGCCACCTCCTGCCAGTACTGGTTGACCCCGATGATGACCAGGCCCTCAAGCAGCACCGTGGAGAACGCCAGGCCGATGAACGAGCCGATCATCGAGCCGCGGCCGCCGAACAGGCTGGCGCCGCCGAGCGCGACCGCCGTGATCACCTCGAGGTTGTCGAACGCGTGCCCGGCGATCGTCGTGGAGTCGAAGGAGGCCAGCGAGAGAATCCCGCCCACACCGGCCAGCACGCCGGACAGTGCGTAGACCTTGATCAGGTGCCGGTCCACCGCGATTCCAGCCCGGCGCGCGGCCTCCGGGTTCGAGCCGATCGCGTACGTGTACCTGCCGAACCTGGTGACCGCGAGGACCAGCCCGCCCACGATCGCGACCACGAAGCTGATCACGATCAGCCACGGAACGCCCAGGACGCTGCCCAGCCCGATGGTGTTGACCAGCCGGTTCGGCACGGTGCGGAAATCGGCGCCGCCGGTGATCAAGTACGCGACGCCCTCTCCCGCCGCGATGAACCCGGCGAGCGTCACGATCAGCGGCGGCACCTTGCCCTTGGCGACGAGGAACCCCTGCACTGCGCCCCAGGCACAGCTGGTCGCCATGCCGACCAGGCAGCCGACCACGATCGCGGCCCAGCTCGCGTTCGCGCCCCCGTGGTGGATGCAGTACAGGTCGGTCATGACGCCCGCCAGGACAAGCAGCGAGCCGACCGACAGGTCGATGCCACCGGTGATGATGACGAACGTCTCGCCGACGGCCATCACGAGCAGCCACGCCGCGTCCTGCCCCATCAGCGAGAAGTCCGTCAGGGTCAGGAACTTGCCCGGCGCCTGCACGGTGAAGACGACGATCATGATGACCAGCGCCAGCAGCAGCCAGGTCTCGCTGGCCGCAGCGATCCGGCCGCCGAGCCGCCGGCCGGCACCGGGGGCGCCCGCGGCGGGGCGGGATGGCTGGCCGCCGGATGCTGGCCGCGGCGGGTCCTCGGGGACGGCCGGGACCTCGGCCGCGTGCGGCGATTCGGTCACTGCGTACCCCCTCGGCCGTTGCCACCCACCTCGAGCGAGCCAGTCATCGCGCCGACGAGTTCGTCCACCGACGTCTGCGCCGCCGTGTAGGAGGCGACGCGCCGGCCCATCCTCAGCACCTCGATACGGTCGGCGACCGCGAGCACCTCGGGCATGTTGTGGCTGACCAGCACGACGGACACGCCGCGGTCACGCACCCGGCGGATGACGTCGAGCACGCGCCCGCGCTGGACGACGCCAAGCGCCGCGGTCGGCTCGTCCATGAAGATGATCCGGCTGGCGAACAGGACCGCCCGGGCCACGGCGACCGACTGGCGCTGACCGCCGGACAGCATGCCAACGGGCGCGGTGACGTCGGGAAGCTCGATGCCGAGCTCGGCAAAGGCGGTCACCGCCTGCTCCCGCATCGCGCCCCGGTTCAGCACCCGCACAAACGGGATCCGGTAGAGCTCCCGGCCGAGGTACAGGTTGGCGGCGGAGTCCAGGTCGGGCGCTAATGCCAGGTCCTGGTAGACCGCCTCGATGCCGAACCCGCGCGCCTCGAGCGGGCTGGTCAGCTGGACGGGCGCTCCGTCAACGAGGACCTCCCCCGCGTCCGGCCGGATCGCGCCGACGAGCGTCTTGACGAGCGTGCTCTTGCCCGCCCCGTTGTCCCCGATGAGCGCGACGACCTCGCCGGAGAACGCGACGAAATCCGCGTCATCCAGCGCCAGGACGTGCCCGTAGTGCTTGGACACCTTGCGTGCTTCGAGCACAGGTTCTGTCATCCGGGGCAGTTCTCCCTGATAACGTTAACATCGCGTGGTGATTCTTTAGCGCGTCACGCCGCCTGTCAAGAGGGGCTGCCCGGTATGCCACTAAAACGGTATCAAGCCTTGATAAATACGCACGGTGAAGCGGCTCATACGGGGCATACATCGCGGCGCACAGACCCGCGCAGGGGCATCGGCCGGCTGCCGCAGGAGTCCTGCGAATGTGATTTTCGTGGTAACGATCTCAGCCAACGCCG
>JASHOE010000336.1 GCA_030041275.1 Streptosporangiaceae bacterium | reverse complement strand
GCTGATCACATCGAGCAGGCTCAGAACGCTGACCTCAGCACCGCTGCCGATGTTCCAGGTGCCGGGGCGACCGCTGTCGGCGGCGGCGAGGAATGCCGCCACTGCATCACCGATGTAGACGTAGTCCCTGGTCTGGCGGCCGTCACCGTAGACGGTGGGCCGCTCCCCCGCCAGCACCTGTGCGCAGAAGATCGCCACCACCCCAGCCTCGCCCGCCGGGTCCTGACGCGGGCCGTAGGTGTTGGCCAGGCGGAGCACCGCGTGGCTAGTCCCGTGCAGCCGGTTGTAAAGCTCGACGTACTGCTCGCCGGAATGCTTCGCTACTCCGTAGGGCGACTCCGGCAGCGGCAGCACGTCCTCAAGCGAAGGAATGGGCGCGTCCCGGCCGTAGATGACGGCGCCGGTCGAGCCGAACAGCACCCGCGCGCCCACCGCCCGTGCGGCCTCGAGCACGTTGACCGTGCCGATGATGTTGACCAGCGCATCGTCTGCCGGATTGGATACCGACGCGCGCACGTCTATCCGGGCTGCGAGGTGGTAGATGATCTCGGGCCGAAACTCCGCGATGACCGCGGCCACCGCGGCCGCCTCGGTGACGCTGAGCTTGTGCACAACCGCCTGCGCGGATACCCGGTCTGGCCTGCCTGCCGACATGTCGTCGAGAACGGCGACTTCATCACCGCGGGCTGCCAGAACGTCGACCAGATGGGAGCCGATGAACCCGGCACCGCCGGTGACGAGCACGCGCATGGGAAGGCAGTCTACGTTCCGCCTGGCTGGCCATCGCCAGGCCCGACACCAGGGTTGCCAAGCAGCCGCTGCCCCGAGGTCGCCAGGCTCAGCGGGCCGTCGTAGGCGGCGGCGGCCTGCTCGCGGCTGGCAGCCGGGTTGTTCCACGCAACGAGATGGGTGAGCACCAGTTCGCCTGCACCGGCTGCGGTGGCGTGCTCGGCGGCCTCGCGCGCGGTCAGGTGCAAGTCGGGTGGCAGGTCCGGCTCGTCGAGGTAGGACGCCTCGGCCAGCAGCACGTCAGCGCCGCGCGCCAGCGCGATGAGTTCATCGCACGGCCCGGTGTCAGCCGAATAGGCCAGTACCTGGCCGCCATGCTCGATTCGGAACCCGAACGTCTCCACCGGGTGCTGCATCCGGCCCGTGGTGATCGTCAGGGGGCCGATCTCGATAGTGCCGAGTGTGAGCGTCCTGACGTCGAAAGCCTGCGCAATGCCCATGCTGTGCGTGCCCAGCGCCTGCTGGAGCCGGTCGGCGGTACCCGCCGGACCATACACAGGTATGCGCGGCTGCTGACCGGCCGGATGGTAGTTCTGGAATACCGAGAAGCCGAGCATGTCGATGCAGTGGTCGGCGTGCAGGTGGCTGATGCAGATCGCGTCGACGTCTGCCAGCCCGGTGAATTGCTGCAGGGCGCCGAGAGCCCCGTTACCCAGGTCAAGGACCATACGGAAGCCGTCAGCTTCGACGAGGTAGCAGGACGCCGGGCTATCCGGGCCGGGAAAGCTGCCCGCCCAGCCCACGATCGTTACCTGCACGCCACCACCACACCCGGCAGCGCGCGATTCGTGGTGTTCGTCACAGCGACCGAGGATAGCCGGGCCGTCGCGACTTCCCGGCAGCGGAATCGGACTGGGCGTTCTGGCTCTGCCACTATCATCCCCCAAACGGCAGGTTACCGATTCGAAGCCTGCGCCAGCGACCCGGCGCCCGCCCGGCAACCGCGGAGATGTCATGACAGAGCAGTCCACTGAGCGCTCCGTTCCGCTCGCCCTGGCCGAGCCGTCGGTGCACGTCAAGGCGGGCTGGATCACCGGCCTCAGTCTCGCCAGCCTGGGCATGTGGATGGCGTCGCTGACGCCCATCCAGGTGATCCTGCCGATCCAGCTGCAGGACATCGACGCCAAGCACAAGATCCAGGCCCTGGCGATCGTGTCCGCGGTGGGCGCGGTCGCGTCAGTGGTTGCCACGCCGATCGCCGGGGCGCTCTCCGACCGGACCACGCATGCGTATGGCTTCGGCGGCCTGCGCGGCCGGAGGCACCGGTGGACACTTTCGATGGCTCTGCTGGCGGCCATCAGCCTGGCCTTGCTCGGGCACCAGCAGACGGTAGTCGGCGTCGCCATCTTCTGGGTCCTGTTCAGCGCGTTCCAGAATGGCGAGTACGCCAGCCTGAGCGCCGCGGTCCCCGATCACGTTCCGGTCCGGCAGCGCGCGACCGTGGCCGGCTGGGTGGGCATGCCGCAGGCGCTTGGCCTCGTGCTCGGCACGGTCCTGGCCGTGCTCGTGCTCGGCAGCAACGTCGCCAACAGCTACGAGCTGCTGGCTGTGCTGGTGTTCTTGATGGTGATCCCGTTCGTCTTCGGCACCCCTGATCACCCGCTCGAGCCCGAGCACCGCGAGCCGTTCTCCTGGCGACGACTGGCACACGCCTACTGGATCAGCCCGCGGCAGTACCCGGACTTCGCCTGGGCCTGGCTCACCCGCTTCCTGATGTCGCTGGCCATCGCGATGGGCACGCTCTACTTGCTGTATTTCCTCCGGGACAGGGTCAAGCTGTACGCCCACGAGCACATTCCGGCCGCGACCGGGCTACTGATCCTCATCGTCATCTACACCGTCTGCGTCGTCGTGACGGCGGTGGTCTGGGGGGTTATCTCCGACCGGAGAGGCAAGCGCCGCATGATCGTCACAGTGGCCGGCCTGTTCATCGCGCTCGCCGCGGCGCTGCTCACCTTCGTGGAGACCTGGGACGCTTCGCTGCTGGCCGCGGTCCTGTTCGGCGGCGGGTTCGGCGCCTATCTCGCGGTCGACCAGGCGCTCATCACCCAGGTGCTGCCCGCCGCCCGCGACCGGGCCAAGGACCTCGGGATTATCAACATCGCCTTGGTCGGCCCAGCTGCCATCGGCGCGGGCATCGCCGGGCCGCTGGTCACGCTCGGCGGCTACCCGACGCTGTTCGCCGCCACCGCCGTCGTCGGAATCCTCGGCTCAGTGCTGGTCTGGAAGATCAAGAGCGTCCCCTGAGCGGCTCGGCGGCCGACCCCACCACGCCGTCCGCGCCGCGTAGCGGCCGTATCCGCCCCCGTCCGACCCTGGCCAGCTGCCTGCTCTGCGCGACGAGGCGGCCGTCGGCGTCCCAGACCTCCGCTTCCTCGTCGAACCAGCCCCCGCTCACGTGGCGACTGCGCGTGGCCACCGCCAGCGGTCCTGGCCTGGGCACCGCGCGCATGTGCCAGGTCAGTTCCACCGTCGGCGCCCACCCGGTCGCGCCGAGCCCGAACACCACCGGCGGTAGCGCGTCGACGGCGAGGGCCAGCAGCAGGGCGTCCGGCTCTCTGGGCTCGCGCAGCGTGACATAGCCAAGCATCTCGGGGATGCCGGCGGGCTCTCCGTCGCGCCATCCCGTGGTGGCCGGGTCCAGCAGCACGGTTACGTGCGCAGCAAAGCCCGCGACACCGTTCGCGCCCTCGGTACCTGGCCATCGGCCGAGATCGACGCAGTCGGACAGGGGCGGGAACGCGGGCTGCTTACCGGTCCAGTCCAGCGCCTCTCCGCCGTATCCCTCGGCCGCCCTAGATGGCGCGCTGACCGCCCCGTCGGGCACCGTTCCCGTCGTCACCGTCATATCGACCACGACCGCGCCGTCCTGGATTAGCGCGGCCCGGGCGGTGGACGCGGTCTTTCCCTGCTTCAGCCACGTCACCTGCACCTCAGCGGGACCGAGCCGCGGGACACGCAGGAAGTTCGCGCTGGTGGCCACCGGATGCGGGTTGGGCGCCGCGTCGAGCACGGCGCGCAGCACGGTGGCCATCAGCACGCCGCCGTTGACGGCGGGCGGTGCGCCGCTCCCGCCAGCCAGTACGAGGGCGAATCGGGGGTCCGCCTGGGCGTCGTACCGGCCTTCGTCACGCTTGGTAACTGCCGTCGCGTCATCAAATGTCGTCATCCGGCCCAGTTCATCCTTCCCGCGGGGGCGTCGAAAACGGTGATCCCGGGCGTCCGGCACGGCCGGATCAGGCCCAGAGCTGGCCTTCCAGCCGAGCCTCTGCTTCAGAGAGGGTGCCGCTGTAGGCGCCGGTCGACAGGTACTTCCAGCCGGCGTCGGCGATGACCAGGGCGACGTCGGCCCGCTCCCCGGCGGCCTGCGCCTTCGCTGCGATTCCCAGCGCGGCGTGCAGGACGCAGCCGGACGAGATCCCGGCGAACATGCCCTCGGTGGTCAGCAGTTCCCTCGTCCGGCGCAGCGCGTCCGCCGACGACACCGAGAACCTGGAGGTCAGCACCGACTCGTCATACAACTCGGGGACGAACCCCTCGGACAGGTTCCGCAGGCCGTAGACCAGTTCGCCGTAGCGGGGCTCGGCCGCGACGATCTGCACGCCGGGCAGCTGCTCACGGAGGAAGCGACCGGTGCCCATGAGCGTCCCTGACGTACCGAGGCCGGCCACGAAGTGCGTGATCGTCGGCAGGTCGGCGAGCAACTCCGGCCCGGTGGTTTCGTAGTGCGCGCGGGCGTTGGCCTCGTTCCCGTACTGGTAGAGCATGACCCAGTCCGGATGCTCGTCAGCGAGCCGCTTGGCTACCCGGACCGCCTCGTTGGAACCGCCGGCCGCTGGTGAGGACACGATCGTCGCGCCGAACGCTTCAAGTAGCGTCCGCCGCTCGGCGGACGTGTTCTCCGGCAGCACGCAGATCAGCCGGTAATTGCGCAGCTTGGCGACCATTGCCAGGCTGATGCCGGTGTTCCCTGACGTGGGTTCGAGAATGGTCGAGCCGGGCCGGAGCAGCCCGTCCTTCTCGGCAGCCGCGACCATGTACGCCGCGATCCTGTCCTTGATCGAGCCGGTCGGGTTGCGGTCCTCGAGCTTGGCCCACAGCCGGACTTCCGGGCCAGGCGACAGTCTGGGCAGTCCGACGAGCGGCGTTCGCCCGACGGATTCGAGCAGGTTGTCGTAGCGCATCAACTGGATTCTCGGTTAGCGAGCGCCGCCGGCCACCGCCGGGAGCACCGTGACGGTGTCGCCGTCGCTGAGCGGCGCCGCGAGGCCGCCGATGAACCGGACGTCCTCGTCGTTCAGGTACACGTTGATGAAGCGACGCAGGCCCGCGTCGTCTACCAGCCGTTCGCGCAGACCGTCGTAGCGACCGTCAAGATCAGCGATCAGCTCGTCGAGCGTCGAACCCGACCCCTCGACCGCCTTCGCGCCGCCGGTGTAGCTGCGCAGGATCGTCGGGATACGGACCTCGATTGCCATGTATCTGCTCCACTCGGTGCGGTCGAAACTAAGCGCCCGTACGCACAACCGGGGGCCGGCCACGATCATTCCGGCGCGACGACCACGTCTTCCTCGGTCACCGCTCCGTCGACGATCTTGAACGAGCGGAGCTCGGGCTGGCTGGCGTCCCTGGTCGATACCAGCACATAGTGCGCGTCGGGCTCGCTGGCGTAGGAGATGTCGGTCCGGGACGGATACGCCTCGGTGGCGGTGTGGGAGTGATAGATCACGATCGGCTCCTCGTCCCGGTCGTCCATCTCACGCCACACTCGCAGCTGCTCCAGGGAGTCGAACCGGTAAAAAGTGGGCGAGCGCTCCGCGTTCAGCATCGGGATAAACCGTTCAGGCCGGTCACTGCCAGCCCGGCCCGCGATCACCCCGCAGGCCTCGTCGGGGTGGTCGGCCAGCGCGTGCGCCAGGATCTTCGACCGCAACTCCGCGCTGATCGTCAGCATGCCTGGAGCGTAGCCGCCAGGCCGAGGACCAGCTAAGTCAGGGCGTCGAGCAGGCTGTCCTGCAGGTAGGCCAGCCACTGGTAGACCCAGACATAGGCCGACCGCGGGTCGTCGACCTCGAAGTGCTCGGTCAGGTCCTCGTCCTCATCGGTGATGCCGAGCCGGACGCTGAGGGCTAGCCGGACGTCGTTGAGGGCTCGCAGCCACTGCTGGCACTCCGGCTCGCTCAGCCGCACCTCGCCGCCACCGGGCGGCAGTGACGCCAGGACGATCTGGGCCGAGGCCACCTTCCCCGACCGCAGCGTCTCCTCGGTATAGCGGCGGAACTCGGCAGCAGCCTCGCTGTCGTCGGAGTAAGCGTCCGGTAGCAGCCTGGCCAGCACCGGATCATCGGGCGGCTGAGCGTGGCTGGACAGGCCTAGCTCGGCCTCGAGATCGCCGGGTTCCCCGCCCGCCTCGGCGTCAGCGCTGACCAGTTCGGCGACTTGGCTGACGAGGCTGCGGATCACACCGGCCTGGGGCTGCTCGAAGAAGGCGACGGCACCGCCTGGCGCGGGCCGGAACGAGGCGGCCAGGCTGCCCTGCGAAGGCTCGTCACCGCGCCCGCCCTCGCCGCCGGCTAGCGGGTCCCAGGTCACGAGTCGTGACTCACAGTCGCCCAGAGGCCGTAGCCGTGCAGCGTCTCGGCATCCCGTTCCATCGCCTCGCGGGTGCCAGACGACACCACGGCCTTGCCCTTGTGGTGGACGTCGAGCATCAACTTCTCTGCCTTCGCCTTGGGGTAGCCGAAGACCTTCTGGAAGACGTAGGTCACGTAGTTCATCAGGTTGACCGGGTCATTCCAGACGACAGTGACCCACGGAGCGTCCAGGACCGCTTTCTCGCCCGTCATGGGCTGCTCGACCTCTACCGGCGCAGCGCCCACCTGTCGTCACCTCCCCGTAGCTCAGTGTCCCACTCTCCCCCGACGTTAGTGTTCCACTCAAACCGAACGCGAACGCACGGACATTTCTCCTTAATAGCTCTCACGCCGCCTAACGGGCGCATGCCCTTAACAGGTCACAGGTGTCGCCGTCCGCTGGCGCGGCACTCATTTCGTAGGCTGCCGGGCATGAGCACCGACCCGGCGAGCGGGGACACCCCACCGACCACCGCGCTGCTGACTGACCACTACGAGCTGACCATGGTGCGCGCGGCGCTGCGCAGCGGTGTCGCGCATCGCCGCACCGTGTTCGAGGTATTCGCCAGGCAGCTGCCGAGCGGTCGCCGATATGGTGTCGTCGCCGGCACCGGACGGCTGCTGGATGCGCTCGAGCGGTTCCGGTTCAGCGCGGCGGACCTTGCGTTCCTCGAGCGAGGCGGGATCGCTGACGGTCCGGCGCTGGAGTTCCTGCGGACGTACCGGTTCAGCGGCAGCATCTGGGGCTACGCCGAGGGCGAGTGCTACTTCCCTGGCTCGCCGATCCTTGTGGTCGAGGGCATGTTCGCCGAGGCAGTCGTGCTCGAGACGATCGCGCTGTCGATCCTGAATCACGACTGTGCGATCGCCTCGGCAGCATCCCGGATGGTGACCGCGGCCGGGGAGCGACCGCTGATCGAGATGGGCTCCCGCCGCACGCACGAGCAGGCCGCGGTCGCGGCGGCGCGCGCGGCTTACCTCGCGGGCTTCACCACGACGTCGAACCTGCAAGCTGGCTATCGGTACGGCGTACCGACCAGTGGCACGAGCGCGCACGCATTCACGCTCGTGCATGACGACGAGCGCCAGGCGTTCGCCGCCCAGCTCGATGCGCTCGGTACCGACACCACACTGCTCGCCGACACCTACGAAGTCCCGGTGGCGATCAGCGCGGCCGTCGAGCTCGCAGGTCCCGGCCTCGGCGCGGTCCGGATCGACAGCGGCGACCTGGCCGCGGAGGCCAACGAGGTTCGCGCGCAGCTCGACGGGCTCGGCGCAGCGAAGACCCGGATCATCCTGACCGGAGATCTGGACGAGTTCTCCATTGCCGCGCTCGCGGCCGAGCCCGTCGACGGCTACGGCGTCGGCACTTCGCTGGTCACCGGGTCTGGCGCGCCTACGGCCGCGCTGGTCTACAAGTTGGTCGCGCGCAGCGATGGGGGCCAGAGCGACCGGCTTGTTCCGGTTGCGAAGCGGTCTGTCGGCAAACCGTCTCGTGGCGGGCGCAAGTGGGCGGTACGCCAGCTCGATGCGAGCGGGACCGCGGTGGCCGAGCTCATCAAGGTCACCGACACCGAGCCTGGGGACGACACCCGCGGGCGGGCGCTGCTGCGGCCGCTCGTGCGCGACGGCCAGATCGTGGGCAGGGAACCGCTCGCAGCCGCGCGGGCCCGGCACCGGGCCGCGCTCGCGGAGCTGCCCGCCCACGCACGTCGGCTATCCCGCGGCTACCCCACGATCCCGACCGTGTTCGAGCCGGACCCCGACTGATCGCCGCGGGCCGCGGCGCGCTGAGGCCCGTAGCTAGCCTCAGCCCGCCGCTGCAGGCTAGCGCTCTAGCGCCCGCGCGTTCCGTCAGCGAGCTCGCGGAGGATGTCGATGTGACCGTTGTGCCGGGCGGTCTCCTCGATCAGATGGAACAGCACCCAGCGCAAGGTGACCGGCTCGGTTTCCCAGCCCAGGTAGCCACGGGATCGGGTGTCGAGGTCGAGCGAGGCGGTCAGATCGCGGTGCCGCGCGCAGGTCGCCCGGTATTCCCCGAGCAGCTCGGCGAGCGGTGCCTCTGCGCCAATCCGGAAGTCTCGATCAGGATCGTCGTTGGTCCATGGCGGGTCGACCGTGCGGCCGAGCAGCTTCGCCTCGATCCACGAGGTTTCGACCCACCGCAAGTGGCTGACGAGCCCGGATATGGTCATCAGCGGCGAGCCGGGCAACAGCGTCCGGCGGGCATCAGCCTCGGACAGTCCCGCGCACTTGGCGTGCACAGTGTCGCGCGCGTAGTCGAGGAACGTGATCAGGATCGTGCGTTGGTCCCAGCTGGACGGCACGTCGTCCGCCCGGCCAGCCGAGATCGATTGTGAAGCTGATTCTGAAGTCATGTCATTCCTCTGCTCGGCAGAGGCGCGACCGGAACCGCTATCGGCAGGCCTCCGGAGGCGCCGGGAGTGTGGACATCGCGCGCCTCCTTTCTGGTCAGTTGCCCCGCGGTGCAGCGGCGCGCCGAGCGTAACGCTGTCTGCCGGGCATGGCAACGGGAAATCCCCGCGGGCGGGCGGCAAGGCGCTTCGGCGGACCGCAAAGCCAGAAAACCTGATGCTGTCAGCGCGGCCCCGCGTGCCAGACTGAACGGGTGCACGAGAGCGTCCAACGCGTTGCCGGTGAGCTGGCTGCACTCGGCGTAGCGGGCCAGGTCCGCGAGCTACCCGAGCCTGCCCCGACCGCAGCAACCGCAGCCGAGCAACTCGGGTGCGAGATAGGCGCCATCGCCAACAGCCTGGTGTTCAATGCCGATGGTGCGCCGCTGCTGGTGCTGACCAGCGGCGCGCACCGGGTGAACACCGCGAAAGTCGCCGCCGAGCTCGGCGTCGCAGCCCTGCGGCGAGCGGATCCAGAATTCGTCTACGCCAGCACCGGCCAGCGCATCGGCGGCGTCGCGCCAGTCGGACACCGCAAGCCGATCACCACGCTCGTGGACACCGCGCTGCAGGGTTACGACAGCGTGTGGGCAGCGGCGGGCCACCCGCACGCGGTGTTCCCAACCTCGTTCGGCGAGCTCGTCCGCATCACGTCTGGCCGGGCCATGGACGTGGGTTAGCTGTGCTGACCCGGCTGGTTATGTGCGCGGCTGGCGTTACGCTCAGGCTGTGCGCGCGCTAGTGATCGTCGATGTGCAGAACGACTTCTGCGAGGGCGGCTCGCTAGCTGTCCCTGGCGGGACAGCCGTGGTCGAGGCCATCTCGACTTACCTGGCCGGGCCAGCTGGCGAGGGGTACGACCACGTCGTCGCGAGCCAGGACTTCCACATCGACCCCGGCGAGCACTTTTCCGCTCAGCCCGACTACTACCGGAGCTGGCCCGCACACTGCGTCGCCGACACGTCGGGCGCACAGTTCCACCCGGCGCTCGACACGAACCCGATCGAGGAGATCTTCCGCAAGGGCCAGCACGCCGCGGCCTACAGCGCGTTCGAGGGCACGAATACCGCAGGCGAGGCACTCGGGGCGTGGCTGGCGAAGCGCGGCGTGACGCACGTCGACGTTGTTGGCCTTGCTACCGACTACTGCGTCGCGGCTACTGCGACCGACGCAGCGACGAGCGGTCTCGCCACGACGGTGCTGCTGGACCTCACGGCGGGAGTCGATCAGCACACGACAGCCGAAGCCGTCGACAAGCTTCGCGCCGCTGGCGTCACCGTCACCGGTTCGCCCCGACTGCAGGCCAGCTAGCTCCGGCTGGGCAGACCGCTTAGCCGTTGTCGCCGCCCTTGTCCGTCGGCAGCGACTCGTAGATCCGCTGGCAATCCGGACAGATCGGGAACTTCTTGGGGTCCCGGCTCGGTACCCAGACCTTGCCGCAGAGCGCCACCACCGGCGTACCATTCACCGCGCTGTCGACAATCTTGTCCTTCTCGACATAATGCGCGAACCGCTCGTGATCTCCGTCGTCGACGGACCAGTCAGGCCGGACGTCTGTGTCCTGGCGCACGTCGCTGCCAGGGAGGACTTCGGTGCTCACAATCGCCTAGTTTACGCCGTCGGCGGCCTGCCGTGATGGGCCGGGCACCGCGGATATCCCGGCTCGACAGCGCCTAGTTGCAGCTCGGGTCGTCTGGGAACGTGGCCACCAGGGCGAGCTCGCCCCCCTGACGTCGCAGCACCTTCTGCCAAAGCCGCTCCGGCTCCGCGGCGAACGCGTCCGTCGGCTCGCCGGGCAGCACGTACCAGGCGCCCTCGTCGATCTCGTCGCGGAGCTGACCGGCTCCCCAGCCGGCGTATCCGGCGAAGACGCGCATCGACGTGATGCCCCCAACCAGCAACTCGGGCGGGGCGCCGAGGTCCACCAGCCCGATTCGCGACATCATCGGCGTGCCGTCGAGAGACCGCCAGCCGACGGGCTCGTCGGACCCGTGCGCGAGCGCCAGCGCGAGCGCGCTGTTGGGTGAAATGGGACCGCCGCGGAACACGACCTGCGGCCCGGAGGCAAGCTCGGTCCAGGCCTCCAGCACCTGGTCAAGCGGGATCTCGGTCGGCCGGTTCAGCACGACGCCGAGCGTCCCCTCGTCCTCGTCGTCCTCGACGATGAGCACGACCGTCCGGCGGAAATTGGGATCGCCGAGATGCGGGGTAGCCGCGAGCAGACGGCCGCTGAGGGATAGCGCCTCCATGACCCCATGATGCGCTCGCCTGGTTGAATAACAGCACAGCGCCACCTGACAACAACGCCGGCGTTCGCTGCCGGGAATCGCCGCGACTCGGCGCCAGGTCCAGTGGCGACGTACCCTTCAGGTGTGCGCTCCGCTATGAGCGCTGCGGGCAGCGCGAGTCTCGCCGACAGCCGCCCGCAGCCGCAGTCGTCCGGGCCCGGCGGGCCCGCCATCGACGCAGCACGGCTGCGCGTCGCCGTGCTGCGGCTGTCGCGCCGGCTGCGCAAGCACGACCTGGCCGGTCTGACCCCTAGCCAGCTGTCCACGCTGTCGTATGTCGGCAAGAGCGGTCCGGTGCGGCTCGGCGACCTGGCCGCCGCTGAGCGCATCGCGCCATCCACGCTCACCAGGGTGGTGAACGTGCTCGAGGACAGCGGCTACCTGCGTCGACAGCCGGCCCCCGACGACGCGCGCGCCTTCTTGGTGACGGTGACCGACAAGGGCGTCGAGGTGCTCGAACGCATTCGCGACGAGGGGACCAGGACGCTGAAGGACATCCTGCAGACGCTGCCACCCGATCAGCTCGGCGCGCTCGAGGCAGCGCTGCCAGCCCTGGAGTGGCTCGCAGGTTCGGGCTGACGCCAGCCACCCGGCCAGCCGCGTCCGACCCGACTGCCGGTCAGAACAGCAGGGTGGAGAGCCTCGCCCGCGCTTTGGTCACCCGCGGGTCTTTCGCGGGCATGATCTCGAACAGGCTGAGCAGGTGCTTGCGCGCCTGGTCGCGCTCCTCCCCGGCGGTGCGCGACACCGTGGCCAGCATTCGGTCGAAAGCGGTTTCGATCTGACCGGTCGCAATCTCAAGATCCGCGAGCCTGGACTGCGCAGCCACGTCGGCCGGCCGGCTGGCGGCGTCCCGACGCACCGCGGCCTGGTCGTAGCCCTCCACGCGACGGATCAGGCCCACCTGACCCAGTCCCATCGTCGCGACTGGATCGCCGGGGTTCGCCGCCAGGATCTTCTCGAACGCGGCGGCGGCGGAATCCAGATCGCCGCGCTCCATCGCCTGCTGCGCGTCGGCGAACACGGCGTTCCCGCCGGCGTCGCCGAGCGCATCCGCGCCGAACATCGCCGCAGCCCCGGCCGCACCGGCACCGCCCGTATCGTCTCCGGCGGGCATCTCGGCGGACCGCACGCCGAGCTGATCAGCTACCTGCATGACCTGGCTCAGCCACTGCCGGACCTGCTGCTCGGGCATGGCCCCGAGGAAGCCGTCGACGACCTGCCCGCCCACGACCGCGACCACCATCGGGATGCTCTGCACCTGCAGCGCGGCGCTCAGCTGCGGATTGCTGTCGACGTCGACCCTGGCGAGCACGAACGCGCCGTCAGCCTCGGTAGCCAGCCGCTCAAGGATCGGCCCTAGCTGCTTGCAGGGACCGCACCAGTCCGCCCACAGGTCGAGGATGACCGGCACCGTCCGGGACCGGGCGACCACATCGGCGTTGAACGACTCGTCGGTGACGTCGATGATGAGCTCGGACTGCCCGCCCTGCTGGCCGTCCGCGGCCGAGCCCTGTTCCGCTGCACGCTGCCTGCGCTGCGCAGCAGCCTGCCGCGCGCCCAGGTCCACGGCCCCATGAAGGGAAAAGTTCCGCGGCTGATTCATGCTTCCATCCTGCCCCATGACCACGAGCGGCTGCACCGACCCACGGCGTGCTCCGCTACAGACCGCGCCAGCCCGGCGACGTACCGGCAACACCGGCCCCGCCGCGACGCTCACCGGTCAGAACGCCGGCGCCTCGACGTAGCTTCCCCACTCCGATCGCAGCGCGTCGCAGATCTCGCCCAGCGTCGCCTCTGCACGCGCCGCGGCGATCATCGGCAGGATCATGTTGGCGTCCGACCGCGCGGTCGCCACCAGGTCCGCCAGCGCGGCCGACACGGCGGTCTCGTCCCGGGCGGCCTTACGGTCGGCGAGCGTGCGGACCTGATCCCTCTCGACCTCGTGGCCGACGCGCATGATCTCGACCGGCTGCTCGACGGTGTCGGTGTAACAGTTGACTCCGACGATCCGCTTGTTGCCCTTCTCTATCTGCTGCTGATACGCAAACGACGCTTCGGCGATCTCGGCAGTGAACCAGCCTTCTTCGATACCGCGCAGGATGCCGCCGGTCATGGACCCATCATGGCTCAGCCCGCGGATCCGGTCGAAGATCTGCTCCGCCTCGGCCTCAAGCCGATCGGTCAGGGCCTCCAGGTACCAGGACCCGCCGAGCGGGTCGGCTACGTTGACGACCCCGGTCTCCTCCATGATCACTTGCTGAGTGCGCAGCGCAACCTCAGCCGCGTGCTCACTGGGCAGCGCGAGCACCTCGTCCAGCGCGTTGGTGTGGAGCGAGTTCGTGCCGCCCAGCACCGCCGCAAGCGCCTCGATCGCCGTCCGGACGACGTTCAGCTCCGGCTGCTGCGCGGTCAGTGAGACGCCTGCGGTCTGAGTGTGGAAGCGCAGCCACTGCGCCCGCTCCGACTTCGCGCCGTACACATCGCGCAGCCATCTCGCCCAGATCCGCCGGGCCGCCCGGAATTTGGCGATCTCCTCGAAGAAGTCGATGTGCGCGTCAAAGAAGAAAGACAGGCCGGGCGCGAACTTCTCGACGTCGAGGCCCCTGGACTGGCCAAGCTCCACGTAGCCGAATCCGTCGGCCAGCGTGAACGCCAGCTCCTGCGCCGCGGTGGCGCCAGCCTCCCTGATGTGATAGCCGGATACCGACAGCGGCTTGTACGCCGGAATGTTCACCGCGCAGTACTCCATCAGGTCACCGATGAGCCGCAGATGCGGCTGCGGCGGGAAGAGCCACTCCTTCTGCGCGATGTACTCCTTGAAAATGTCGGTCTGCAGAGTGCCGTCGAGCGCGCCGATGTCGGCGCCTTGCCGCTCTGCGGCGGCCAGGTACATGCAGAACACCGGCACCGCCGGACCGCTGATCGTCATCGACGTGGTGACGTCGGCCAGCGGGATCCCGCCGAAGAGGGTGTCCATGTCCGCGGCCGAGTCGATGGCGACGCCGCAGTGCCCGACCTCGCCGGCCGACCGCGGGTCGTCCGAGTCCCGGCCCATGAGCGTGGGCATGTCGAAGGCTACCGACAGGCCGCCGCCGCCGGCCTGCAGCAGCATCTTGTACCGCTCGTTGGTCGCTTCGGCGTTACCGAACCCGGAGAACTGCCTGATGGTCCACGCGCGGCCGCGGTAGCCGGCCGGGTACAGCCCGCGGGTGTAGGGGAACTCGCCTGGCCACCCGATCCGCTCGAAACCGGGCACCACAGCACCCGGCGGCGGCCCGTACACCGGGTCCACCTCCACCCCGGACAGCGTGGTGAAGTCGGCGTCCCGCTTCCGCGCCGCGGCGTATCGGCGCTGCCAGCGGTCCCGTCCGTCAGCCCCGTCTGCGCCTGCCACCATGACCTGCCTCCGCAGCAGCTAACCCGTGCCAACTTAGTTGGACGTCCTACTATCTAGCCTCAGTTTACCCGTCGTAGCCCGCGGGAAATCTGCCCAACCCGCAACCATCCGGACCGCACGTCGTCTTAGGTACCGTCCGGCGTGCGGTGACAATGCCGGGAACGCCGCCGCCCTCGCTGGCGGCCGATCGGTGATGGAGCAATGCGCGAGGCAGTGACCCCCACGGGCTGCGCGGTACTCAGGCCTGATGCCGCGCTTCGCCCGCATGCCGCGGCCGTAGAGGATTCGGGCATTCTTCAGCTAACGTGGCCGTTGGGCCCACCGCGCACGGTCACCCGGACCGGAACCGGCAGCCGACGGAGCCCGGCGAGTCAGAGGAGCGCGGTGGCAAGGCTCCGCACGTCGGATCAGCAGGCGGTTGAGGACCTGTTTCAGGCGTGCTATCCGAGGCTGGCGGGCTGGGTGCGCCGGCTGGTCGACGACGATGAGACGGCACACGAGATCGCGTCAGAAGCCTTCGCCCGGCTGCTCTCCCGCTGGACCGGGCTGGACAACCCGCAGAGCTACCTGTACATGATCGCGACGAATCTGGTCCGCGACCACTGGCGCAAGGCGGGCCGAGAGCGGCAGGCCATCCGGGTCCTGACCGCGGCCGGGCCGGCCGATCCCGCCTACCACCCGGCTCAGGACGTCGATGTGCGCGCCCTCATCCAGGCGCTGCCCGAGCGGCTGAGCAGTCCGTTCCTGCTGCACTACTACGGGGGGTTCGGACTCAAGGAGGTCGCCGCGATGCTCGGGCGCCCGGAAGGAACCATCAAGGCGGACTTGTTCAACGCCAGGGCCAGGCTTAAGGCGGCGCTAGGAGACGCACGTGACTGACCCGCGCGATCAGCTCGACGACTGGCTGGCGACGGAGGTAACGCCGCTGCGCCCGCCGGCGGGAACCCTGGACCAGATCAGGCGCCGCGCCCGCCGACGCAAGTCCCGGCAGCTCGTCTTCGCGTCGGCGGCGTGCGCGGTCGTGCTCGGCGGAGCCATCGCGGCACCGCAGATCGCCGGCAGCCTGCGGGCCAGCCACCAGACCCCCGTCGCCAGCCAGGTCAGCCCGCCCGGCACCCAGGCGCCGGCCACGCGGCCGACCAGCGGCACCGCCTCCGCCGCGTCGCAGTCCGCGGGCCCGATCCAGCTCCAGCAGCGCAGCACGCTGTCGGCGACGACCTCGGGCACCATTCCCCCCCGGCACTTCCAGCCGACGTCGGTGACGTTCGTGGGCACCGGGCAGGGCGGCCTGGTCGGGGCCGTCATCGGTCAGGCCGGCCCGCCGTGCGCCACGGCTGACTGCACCTCGCTGGCCGGCACGTCCAGCTACGGCGCGCACTGGTACGGCGTCAGCGCACCCGTTGCCCCGGGCCCGTCGGGCGACGCTGGCGTGAGCCAGCTGCGGTTCGCCAACATGAAGGACGGCTGGGCGTTCGGGCCCGCGCTGTACGAGACCACCGGCGGCGGCTGGCCGTGGCAGCAGGTCAACACCGGTGGCCAGCGGGTGATCGATCTGGAGGCAGCGGGCCAGGACGCGCTCGCGATCTTCGCGACCTGCGCCGGCTCTGGCGCCAGCTACGCGAGCGACTGCACGAGCTTCGCGCTTTACGAGGGCTCCGCAGGCAGCACGACGTTCAGCCCGGTGCCAGTGCCGGCCGCCTACCAGCACATGTCGACCTCGCAGCCAGCGTCGGCCGAGCTGGTCATCGCGGCCGGCACCGGGTACCTGCTTACCCCGTCTGGCGCCGTGCTCAGCGGCCCGGTCTCCGGCGGCGCCTGGACGCTAGCAGGCCAGGCACCGTGCGCCCCTGCCGCCGCGACGCCAGGCGGCGCCCTGCTCGCCGCGGACGCGCAGCAACTGCTGCTGACCTGCCCGCCGCAGGCGGGCGTCGCGGGCGATCAGATCGCGCTGTATACGTCGGCGACGGGCGCTAGCTGGCAGCTTGTTGACCCGGTACCGGTTTCCGGCGGACCGACATCACTGAGCCTGGCCGTCGGCGGGCAGGACGTTCTCGCGACCACGTCTGGCCTGTACTACTCAGCCGACGGCGGAAAGACGTGGCGAGCGGCCAGCCTCGACGGGGGCGCCCCGCCCGGCGGTTTCAGCTACGTGGGCATGACCACCGCCGCTCTGGCCGTCGCGGTACCGGCCCAGGCGTCCCTCGGGGAGGTCTACGTCACAACGGACGGCGGCAGGACGTGGAGCCCGTCACCGATCGCCGCCTGACGGATCGACTTGCCCGCTTAGGCCCGTTTTATTCGGACGATCCGTCATGCCTAGAACCACTTGATGTAGGTTCCGACTGGCTGATGCGCCGTTTTAGGGCATTTTGTCTCTCCGGAGCCGACGCTAGGCGGGCAGAAGCATCGGACGGCCAGCGCTAACTGTCCTTAAAGTCGCCCGCCTCAAGGCGCAGCCCGCGCAGCAGTCCAGACAGGTCTTCCAGCTGCAGCTTGGTGTAGCCTCCCATGCCGAACTCGGCCTTCATCAGGTCATCGGTGGCACGGCGCATGACCGCACGCCCGGCCGCGGTGATCGCGGCGAGGGTGCCCCGACCGTCCCTGGGATTAGGCTTGCGCATCACCAGCTGCTGGCGCTCCAGTCGGTCGATCGTGTTCGTCACGCTTGTCGGGTGGACCATGAGCCGCTCGCCGATGATCCGCATCGGCAGCTCGCCATCCCGGCTGAAGCTGAGGAGGACAAGCGCCTCGTACCGGGCGAAGGTCAGCTCGTGCGGACGCAGCAGCGCGTCCAGCTGACCCAGCAGAATCTGCTGCACGCGCATGATCGCGGTCACCGCCGCCATCGCCGTGGATTCGCCGAACCTGGATTCCCAGGTTTCCGCGGCGCGTGCGATCGGGTCGAAGGGCAGGTCGAGCGGCTTGGCCACAGCCAACAAGGTACCGCGACGGCGGCCGCGGCCGGACGTGCGGCCGAGGTGCGAGGATCCGGCGTTCCGGTCAAAATCGGGCGCTGTGCTGCCCGCCCGCGGATGCACGCCACGCCGGCCGGCGCGTACGTGGACATGGTTAATTACAGACAGTTACATTGCCTGCGACAGAACCACTGATTGCCTGGACCCCGAGGGGTGATCTGTGCCGTCTGGGCGCGCCGTCATGGGACCCAACCCCGTGATCGCCGCCGGCATCGGCGTACGGCTTGGCCGTGGCTACGCCGTCCGCGCGGCCAGCTTCCGGCTCGGCGCGGAGCCGGGCCGGCCGGTTCTCGGCATCCAGATCGGTGACCCCGCAGAGGCAACGGCGATCGTTGACCTGCTGGCGGGGGTGGCCAGGCCTGCCTATGGCGAATTGCGCGTGCTCGGCCACGACATGGCGACCGTCCGCGGCCGAGCCGCCGTCCGGCGCCGTGTCGGCGTGGCCCGCCGCACCGCCAGGTCGCTGCCGTGGCTGCGGGTTCGCGGACTCGTGCTGCACGGCGCCAGGCTAGCCAGGCACGGCGAGACCGACCGCCAGCTGCTCGCGGCCGCGATCCTGGATGAGCTGGGGCTGACGCCGTGGGCCGACGTACCGCTGCGTACCGTTCCCGAGGAGGTGGGGCGGCGGGCGAGGCTGGCCGCAGCCGCAGCGCACCAGCCCGAGCTGCTGCTGCTTGACGGCCTGCTCGACGGCCTGGCACTGCGGGAAATCACCGGGTTAGCCACGACCATCCGCGCCTTGAGCCGGGCCAGCGGCGTCGTGATAGTCGGCTGCGACTCCGAGGCGCTGACGCTGACCTGCGATGAGGTGCTGGTTCTCAGCGACGGCGTGGTCGTCCCGGCCGGTCGCTAGCGGAACGGTCCCGGCTAGGGCTGCCGTAAGCTGCGAGCGTGGACTGGAGCGCGCTCAGCTGCAGCAGGAACGGGCACCTGACGTTCGCGCCCGACGAGCCAGACCTGCGGGCAGAGCTGGGCGCGACCCTGCCTGGCGCAACGGCGTGGCGATGCCTGCGCTGCGGCACGTTCGTGCCAGGACCCGCCACCCTTTCCGGCCCCGCCTCGACCGCGCCGGTCGTGCCGCGCGGGAAGGAGATACGCAGCAAGCTCGTGCTGCGGCTGTTCGCGCTGGAACGGTACGCGCGCGCCCTGCTCTTCGGTGCGCTGGCTGTCGCGCTCTGGCGGTTCGTTGCCAACCGCGCGTCGATCCAGGCCGCGCTGAACCGTGAGATGCCGGTTGTCCGGGATATCTTCTCGGACCTCGGCGTTAACGTCAGCCACTCCACGATCTACGGGCTCCTGCAGCACGCCCTGACACTGAGCGGCCGGACGGCGACGCTGCTGGCCATCGGGGTCACCGCGTACGCGGCCATCGAGGTGGTCGAGGGCACCGGGCTGTGGCTCGCGCGGCGGTGGGGCGAGTATTTCGCCATGATCGCGACGTCGCTGGGCCTGCCGCTGGAGATCTACGACCTGACCAGGAAGATGTCAGCAATCGCGATCGTGCTGCTCGCGGTCAATCTGGCGCTGGTCGTCTACCTGGTCATCACCAAGCGGCTGTTCGGTGCCCGCGGCGGCAAGGCAGCCTACGATGCCCGGCTGCGCAGCGAGTCAGTACTCGAGGCGGCCGAGAATGCAGCGACCGCCCGTCGGCGCCCTGAGACTTCGGCAGCCACCGGGTCCGCGCCGCCGGATTCGAGCAACCCGAGAGCAACATCGGCCGCGGGAACTCAACGCGCCGAAGCCGCTGCGCCGCAGGGAACAGCCACGCACCGGTAGCACCGGCGCCCGCCCTGGCCTCCGCCGCAGGTGCCTGCGGGTTAGCCGCCGATCAGCTCGTCCGCCGCCGAGTACGGATCAAGCTTCCCCGCGCACACCCGCTCGGCGAGCTCATCCAGCCTGGACGCGCCCGGCAGCTGGCCGGCCCGCTGGCGCAGCTGGCCCAGGGCGATGGCGGAGACCTCCTCCCGCGTCCTTGCCCGGCGGCGGTCGAGCAGCCGGCCACTCGCGCCGAGCCAGTAACGATGTCGGTCAATCGCCGCCGCGAGGTCACCGATGCCGGCACCGGTGGCCGCCGCGATCGGGACGAGCGGCGGCTTCCAGTCCGATGGACCGTAACTGGCCATCGCCAGCATCGTGCGCAGGTCCCTGATCACCTCCTGAGACCCCGGCCGGTCGCTCTTGTTGACGGCGAAGACGTCCGCAATCTCCAGGATGCCGGCCTTGGCCGCCTGGATCGAGTCGCCGAGACCCGGCGCCACCACCACCAGCACGGTGTCGGCCAGGGACGCGATCTCGACTTCGGCCTGGCCTACCCCGACGGTCTCGACGAGTACCACGTCGAAGCCGACGGCGTCCAGGATGCGCAGCGCCTGCGGAGTGGCCTGCGCCAGCCCGCCGAGGTGCCCCCTGGTCGCCATCGACCTGATGAACACCTGATCGTCGGTCGCGTGCTCCTGCATTCTGACCCGGTCGCCGAGCAGCGCGCCGCCCGTGAACGGCGACGAGGGGTCAACGGCCAGCACGCCGATGCGGTGATCATGGTCGCGATAGTGCCGGACCAGCGCACCAGCCAGCGTGGACTTGCCGACACCCGGCGACCCCGTGAGCCCCACCACGTGCGCCTGCCCGGTCGCGGATGCAATGGCCTGCATGATCGAGCGCAGCTGCGGGGATGAGTCCTCGACCAGCGAGACCAGCCGGGCCAGCGCGCGCGGATCACCGTCGCGGGCCGCGCCGATCAGTGCGTCCGGATCGGCGCCACGGCCTCCGGACGACCCTGTCAACCGTGACTCCGCCATCGGCCGGACAGGCCTATTCGGCAGCCGGCACGCGGAACAGCAGCGCGTCGCCCTGGCCGCCGCCCCCGCATAGCGCGGCGGCACCAAGCCCGCCGCCGCGACGACGGAGCTCGTAGATCAGATGCAGCGCGATGCGAGCGCCTGAGGCACCAAGCGGGTGGCCGATGGCGATGGCGCCGCCATTGACGTTGACGATGTCCTGACTGACGCCGAGATCCCGGATGGACTGCAGCGCGACGGCCGCGAAGGCCTCGTTGATCTCGATCAGCTGCAGGTCGGCTACGTCGAGGCCAGCGCGGGTCAGCGCGCGCTCGATCGCTCCTGATGGCTGGGAGTGCAGCGAGTTGTCGGGGCCGGCTACCACGCCGTGCGCGCCGACCTCCGCCAGCACGGTGGCGCCGGCCGCAGCAGCTTTCTCGGCGGACATCAGCACCAGCGCGCAGGCTCCGTCGCTGATCTGCGACGCCGACCCGGCCGTGATCGTGCCATCGGCCGCGAACGCGGGCTTGAGTGCGGCGAGGCCTTCGACTGTCGTCTCCGGCCGCACGCCCTCGTCGGCGTCGACCAGGACCGGCTCGCCGCGCCGTTGCGGAATCGCGACCGGCACGATCTCCTCAGCCAGCAGGCCGTCCTTGGCGGCCCGCGCCGCAAGCTGATGCGAACGCGCCGCGAACGCGTCCTGCTCGGCGCGGCTGATCCCGAGCTTGGCGTTGTGCCGTTCGGTGGACTCCCCCATCGACACCTGATCGAAGGCGTCGGTGAGGCCGTCCAGCGCCATGGAGTCCACCAGCGCGGTGTCGCCGTACCTGAAGCCTGCCCGCGAGCCCGGCAACAGGTGCGGCGCCCTTGACATCGACTCCATGCCGCCGGCCACCACGACGTCGAACTCGCCGGCCCTGATGAGCTGTGCGCCGAGCGCGATCGCGTCAAGACCGGACAGGCACACCTTGTTCACCGACAGGGCCGGCACACTCATCGGAATGCCCGCGGCAACCGCGGCCTGACGAGCCGGAATCTGGCCCTCGCCTGCCTGCAGCACCTGGCCCATGATCACGTAATCGACCTGGCTGCCCGGAACGCCCGCCCGCTCCAGCGCTGCCTTGATGGCAAGGCCGCCGAGCTGCGCTCCGCTGAAACCGCTGAGCGCCCCCAGCAGGCGGCCGATGGGAGTCCGAGCCCCGCCGACGATGACCGCTTCTCGCATAGCTGACACGATACCTGTGACGAAACCAGCGGCCAGAGGAGTAAGAAGCCGTGCTGACTCGGATTGACCACATCGGGATCGCCTGCCGCGACCTCGAGGCGGCGATCGCTCGCTACTCCTCGATATTCGGGCTGACAGTCGCCAGCATCGAGGTCAATGAGCCTCAGGGCGTCAGGGAAGCCATGCTCGAGGTCAGCGGTAGCCCGGCCGGGCATTCCTATGTGCAACTGCTTGAGCCGCTCGGACCGGACACACCAGTTGGCAAGTTCCTGGCCCGGCGCGGCGAGGGGGTGCACCACGTGGGCTACGGCGTGGCAGATATCACAGCGGCGCTCGCGGCCATTGGCGCCGGCGGCGTGCGGCTTATTGACGAACGGCCTCGGCACGGGTCAATGGGTGCGTCAATCGCGTTCTTGCATCCGGCGGACCTGGGCGGCGTGCTGACCGAGCTCGTGCAGGCAAGGCGGCCCGGTGACGAGCGCCGAACGCCGCTGGAAAAGAGGCAACCGAACTGAAATCGGCCGGGTGACAGTCGCCATGTGAGACTGTCTGGTCCCACATATCTATATAAAGCGCTATCTCTCGCACGAGCGGCCGAGAAGTCACCGCTAACACCACAGCGGGGGAGTACGCTGCGGAGCACCGGACGAACGCAAATCGCGTACCGGCCGGGCGGACGCGCTCCCCGCAGCGCCTATCGGCCCCGGCTATCGGATTGGACAGCGGTCGCTTCGGTGCGCGAACCTCCCGTCTACACAGGATTAGGCGACATGCAGCCCGATATCGATGCTCAGCTCAGCAACTTCTTTGTTGAAAACTCGGTCCCCGACTTCTCGAGGGTCATGCGCGGGTACGACCCCACACAGGTCAACTCGCACCTCGAGCGGCTCGATGGCGAGATCCGCAAGCACCAGGAGAATGCGCAGGCACTGCAGCGCGAGCTCACCGAGGCGCACCGGCAGATGCAGGAGCTGGAACGGCCGACCTATTCCGGCCTCGGCTCCCGGATCGAGCAGTTGCTGAGGCTCGCCGAGGAGCAGGCCACCGAGATCGTCCAGGAAGCCAGGACCGCCGCGAACGAGCTGAATGCGGCTGCCAAGGTCACCGCTGCCGAATCCAGGGCGTCGGCCGAGAACGAGGCCGCTGAGCTCCGCGCCGTCGCTAAGCGCGAGACCGACGATCAGCGGTCGTCGGCCGAGCGCGAGGCCGAGTCCATCAGGACCAAGGCGGCCAGGGAGTCGGACGAGCTCAAGGCGACCACCGACCGCGAGGTCGCCAAGCTGCGCGCCACTGCCGATCATGAAGTCGCTGAGAAGCGGGCCGGCAACGAGCGCGAGGTCGCCAAGATGCGCACGACCGCCGAGCGTGAGGTCGCGCAGATGCGAGCGTCCTCCAAGCGCGACCGGGACGAGATCCTGACCACGGCCAAGCGCCAGGCCGACGAGATGCGCAGTCAGGCGCAGCGCGCCTTCGAGGACAGCGAAGCCGCCAGGGCGCAGGCCGAGTCGGAGTTTGAGATGCATCTGGCCGCGCGCCGGGAAGAGGCCGAGCGGCAGGAGACCGAGCGGCTTGCGAAGGCGCAGGAAGCCACCCAGAAGATGGTGTCCGAGGCCGAGCAGCGCGCCGCTGTGGCCGAGGAGCGCGCCAGCAAGGCCAGCATCCAGGCCGAGCAGACGCGACGCGAGGCGGACCAGCACGCGCAGCAGCTGGTGAGCAACGCCAAGAAGAACGCCGACGGCATCGTCGGCCAGGCCAAGGCCCAGGCGGACCAGCATCTCAGTGACACCAAGGCCGAGGCCGACCGGGTGCGCACGACCGCGCAGCGGCACGTTGATGAGCTCAACAAGCAGAAGGAGAGCGTGGCCGCGCACCTCGCCCAGATCAGCCAGCTGCTCGGCAGCTCCATGCCCGGCCTGGTAGACGTGCTGCAGAGCAGCCCCGCCCAGCAGCCGGCTGTCGCTGCTTCGAACACCAAGGCCGTCACGGCCGGGCCGGCCGCGCCGGCCGCACCAGCCGCACCGGAGGAGCCGGTCCCCGCGGCGGCGCCCGCCGCCCGCCACTCGGCAGGCCCGCACGCGGAGAAGGCCTCGTCCAACGGCAAGCAGGCCGACGGCGAGGACGAGTGGTGGACGGAGTAGGAGTCAGCTCGCTCTAGCAGACGAAGCGGGCGCCCGGCCGCCGTGGCGGCCCGGCGCCCGCTTCGCTGTTTCAGCTAGTGACCGTCTGACCGCCGTCGACGATGAGCGTCTGGCCAGTCATGAAGGACGAAGCCTCGCTGGCGAGAAACACGGCCGGGCCGGCCATCTCCGCGGCGCTGGCCCACCGCTTCAGGGCTGACCCGGCGACCGTGGCCGGCCCCACGACCGGGTCCTCCCAGAGCGTCCGGTTGAGCTCGGTGGCCGTCCAGCCAGGGCACAGCGCGTTGACCCGGATTCCAGCCTGGCCCCACTCGACGGCGAGCGTCCTGGTGAGCGAGATAAGTCCCGCCTTCGACGCCCCATACGGGCTCATCAGTGGTGCCGCCGCCACCCCGGCGACGGAGGCCACGTTGATCACCGAGCCGGTGCCGCGTTCGAGCAGATGCCCGGCGAACGCGTGACATACGTAGACCGCCGAGCTGAGGTTCAGCCGGAGCAGCTTGTCCCAGCCGGACAGCCGCAAGTCGCTGAACGGCACCATAAAGTTAGACCCGCCGGCGTTGTTCACCACGATCTCGACGGTGCCGAATTGCTCGATCGCGGCCGCTGCGGCGTCGGCGACCGCGTCGTAGCTGGTCACGTCCGTCGGCAGGACGCAGGCCTTGCGACCGACCGCCTCCACCGCCAGGGCAGTATCGGCCAGTCCCTCGGCGCTGCGGGCCACCAGCGCCACGTCCGCGCCCGCATCGGCGAGCGCGACGGCGATAACACGGCCGATGCCCCGTGACGCGCCGGTGACGAACGCGTGCTTGC
This sequence comes from Streptosporangiaceae bacterium, assembly GCA_030041275.1. Lineage (GTDB taxonomy): Bacteria > Actinomycetota > Actinomycetes > Streptosporangiales > Streptosporangiaceae > JAJYUU01. The sequence goes on along the minus strand of JASHOE010000336.1, from coordinate 10,020 downwards.
CAGAAAGGTCGAAGACGCTCACGGTGGATCCTCCCAGTCGGTGGGCAGCGGCCAAGCGGCCGGGTTAACCCGGCGCACAATCTCATTAAGCACGATACGGACGAAGCGCTCCCCCACCCACAGGTGCCGCGCGCCAGGCACGCCCACCACCTCAGCCTGGGGCACCCGCGCGAACCGCTGCCTCGCCTCATCCGGACGCAGGTAGTCGTCGTACTCGGGGACGAGCGCCAGCAATGGCTTACCGGATCGGGCCCAGCCGTCGAGGTCGTTCTCGCCCGCCCGGCGCATCGGCGGGGACAGCAGGATGGCACCCTCGACGTCGGGATCATTTCCCCACTTCAGCGCCATCTCAGCGCCGAATGACCAGCCGAGCAGCCACATCTGTGGCAGGTCAAGGTCGGCGCAGTAGCCGATAGCCGCGGCGACGTCGTGCCGCTCGGCCGTCCCGTCGCCAAACTGCCCCGCACTGCGCCCGCGCGCTGATGCGGTGCCGCGCGTATTGAAACGAAACACCGCCAGGTCAGCCAGCGCTGGCAGCCGGTTCGCGGCCTTGCGCTGCACGTGGCTGTCCATCATCCCGCCATGCGTCGGCAGCGGGTGCAGGCAAATCAGCGTGGCCACCGGAGCCCGGCCGAGCGGCATGGCGAGCTCGCCCACCAGCGTCAGCTCATCAGAGGTGACGAACGTGACCTCGGTCCGCTCGGCGGGCAGCACCGTGCCCGCGGCGATCTCGGTCACGGAGGCGCTACCCGGCGGCCCGCGACCGCGGGTACGGTGCCGGCCGTCACCGCGGCCACAGCGGCCGTCGCGGCCGACGCAGCCAGCACGCAGCGTGCCAGTGCCGCCGCACCTGCGGCCCGGGGCTCTCCGCCGGCCATACCACCACGTGCCCAGTGCCCGCCGGTATCTCCTGGTCGCAACCGGGGCACCGGTAGACCTTCGTCGCAGCAGCGCCTGGTACCTGGCGCACGACCCAGTCGCCATCCGGCCACTCCTGCAGCTGCGGCGGCCCGAGCCGGGCCGCGTCGGCGCTATCCGCGGCGGCGTCCCCCGACCGCGGCCGACGGGCTCGCCGTGGCTTACTGGGCGCCTCCGGCGGCCGCCGCCGCGCCTTTCTGGGACTCACCAGCATCGCCGTGGCTCAGCGGACGGGGCCGGTACGGGCCAGACCGGGGCTGGCTGGGCGCGGCTCGGCACGCCGGGCGGCAGCGAAGTCAATTCCGGCGGCCGCGTGCTCGGCGAGGAGCGGCGGCGGCGCCAGTGCTGGGTACCCGTAGGCGATGTACATCGCGCGCAGCCCGGCCAGCACGTCCGCGGCGCCCGCGTCATCGATCAGCTCGAACGGCCCGCGTGGGTAACCGCAGCCGAGCGTCATCGCGGTGTCGATGTCAGCCGCGCTGGCGTATCCGTCCTGCGCCATCCGCACCGCGTCGGCCAGGTGCGGATAGAGCAGCGCGCCGACGAGAAAGCCGGGCCGGTCCGGGGCGCGGACGACAGCCAAGCCGAGCCGTTCCGCGAGCGCCGCCGCGGCCTGCACAGCCGTATCCGAGGTGAGGCTCGTCGCGATCAGCTCGACGAGCGCGCCAGGGCCGAGGCCACCCGGCAGGTGCACGCCGACCGCCTGACCGGCGCGGCCGGCGGCAAGTGCCGCCGGGAGCACCGGCTGGCCGGCCTCCGCGACGACCAGCACCAGTTCGGTGGCGTGCGCGGCGTTCCTGGTGACGTTGAGGCCCGCCGACGCGAGCGCCGAGGCCAGGTCGGCCTCCTGCTCGTCAGCCGATCCGATGACTGTCACGGTGGCGGGGGCGACGCCCGCACTACCGACATCCACACCGTCGTCAGGCGACCCGATCGGGCCGGCGGACCGGCCGTCTGGATAGGCGTAGATGCCGCGGCCGACTTTGCGGCCCGTCCGGCCTGCCGTCACCAGGCGCCGCAGCAGCGGCGTCGGGCAGTACCGGGCGAGGCCGAACTCGGCGTGCAGCACCTCCAGGATCGACAGCGACGTGTCCAGCCCGATGAGGTCGAGCAGAGCGAGCGGTCCCATGGGCAGCCCGATGCCTGCTGTCGCCGCCTTGTCGATGTCGGCGGCAGTGGCATAGCCGGTCTCCAGCAGGCCAGCCGCGTGGTTCAGATACGGAAGAAGCAGCGCGTTCGCGACAAAGCCAGCCCGGTCACCGACACCGACAGGGGTTTTGCCGAGCTGCCGGGCCAGGTCGACCACCGCCGTGGGCACGCTGTCGTCGGTCAGCACGGTGCGGACCACCTCGACGAGCCCCATCACCGGCGCGGGGTTGAAGAAGTGCATGCCAACGACTCGGCTCGGATGCTTGGTCGCGGCGGCGATCGACGTCACCGAGAGCGACGAGGTGTTGGTCGCCAGGATCGCGTCGGGGCTGCATACGCGGTCGAGCTCGGCGAACACCTGCCGCTTGATCTCCATGCGCTCCGGCACGACCTCAATGGCCAGGTCGACAGCCGCGGCGTCGGCGAACCCTGGTGCCGGCCGGACCTTGGCCCGGATCTCCGCCTGCTGCCGGGCGTCGAGCCTGCCGCGGCTGACCGCCCTGGACAGGCTCGCATCCAGCGCACCGAGGCCCGCGCGTAGCGCCTGCGGGTCAGCCTCGATCGCGACGACGCCAATCCCGGACCGCGCGAACACCTCCGCGATGCCGGCTCCCATGGTGCCGAGGCCGACAACGGCCACATCGCGAATCTCCATGGCCGTGACCTTACCGTCGCCGCTCGCGCAGACGGTCAGCCGGCTGGCCGGCCGGAACGAAGCGCTACCGTGCTCTCATGTCGCATCCCGACCGGAGCAACGCCCTGGATCACGTGGTGGTCCTCATGTTCGAGAACCGCTCGTTCGACAACCTGCTCGGGCGGCTCTATCAGCCCGGTGAAGTCAGCAGCTTTGCTGGCGTAGCCGGCGACGTGCTGGCGAATCCCATTCCCGACTGGGCGAACGCCACGGGTCCGTCCGACGTCGAGTACGCGGTCGCGGTCGGGATGAACGTGCCGAGCCCCGACCCTGGCGAGGAGTACCAGCACGTCAACACCCAGCTGTTCGGCGTCATCGATCCGCCAGCCAACCGCGGCGTGCTGGCGGACAAGATGCTGGCGCCGTACAACGCCCCGGCCGACCCGTTGCTGCCGCCGCCAATGACCGGATTCGTGGCCGACTACATCAGCGCATTCGCCGCCGAGATGGGCAGGCAGCCGAGCTACGACGAATTTGCTCAGATTATGACCGGCTACGCACCCGAGCAGATGCCGGTCACCTCCGCCCTGGCCCGCGGCTTCGCGACGTTTGACCACTGGTTCTGCGAGGTGCCATCGCAGACGTTTGCCAACCGGTCATTCGTGCACGCCGCGTCGTCGTCCGGATTCGTCAACAACCTGTCGCCGGCCGGCTCGTTCCCGGTGCACAACACCGCCGAGACCATCTTCGAACGGCTCGACCGCGCGGGCCTGACCTGGAAGGTCTACTGCGACCCGCCGAGTCACCTGTCGCTCACCGGCATCATCCACGCGCCCCGGCTGTGGCCGCACTTCGCGACGAGGTTCGAGACAACGGATGTGTTCCTGCAGGACGCCGCCGATGGCACCCTGCCCACGTACTCCTTCATCGAGCCGAACCTGTTGTACGGGCACAACGACATGCACCCGGGCTTCGACGCGCTGTTCCCTGACGCGCCGATCGATCCGCCATCGTCGCTGCTCGGCGGCGAGGAGCTGCTCGCCAGGATCTATGACGCGGTCCGCAGCTCGGTTTCCGAGCGTGGCTCGAACGCTTGGAACACGCTGCTGCTCATCACCTTCGACGAGCACGGCGGCACCTACGACCACGTTCCCCCGCCGCTGGTGCCGCCGCCGGTTCCGGGCGCCGCACCCGGCCAGCTGGGATTCGCCTTCGACCGGTCCGGTGTGCGGGTGCCCGCGATCGCCGTCTCGCCCTGGGTCGCCGAGCGCACCGTCGTGACCAGCCAGTACCGGCACACCTCCATCATCGCGACGCTGCGTAAGCGATGGGCCCTCGGCGACCCACTGACGGCCAGAGATACCGTGGCGCCGGACATCGCCCCGCTGTTGTCGCTGGACGTGCCCAGGGACCCGCAGGACTGGCCAGCGGTCGTGGCCGGCCCGGTGCCGCCGTATCGCGGCGTGATCCCGGCAGCCGACGCGGCAGTGGGCGGCCTGTGCCACAACGCGCTGCATGCCTGCATCGCGTTCGCCTCCCACCGGGGAAAGCCAAGCCCGCAGCTGTCGCAGGACGAGGATCTCAGCCGCGCCGATGCGCTGGCGCTGCTCGACGACCTGGCCGGAGACGCATTTCTCCGGCTGCGCGGGGACTAGCCCAGCTCGTCCCAGCTGACCGGCAGCTCGCTCAAGCTGTAGACGGCCATGCCTGGCTTGTACCGCAGCTCCTCGACCGGTGTGGCGAGCCGCAGCCCTGGCAGCCTGGTCAGCAGCCCGCGGAACGCCTCTTGCAGTTCCATGCGGGCTAGCTGAGCCCCCACGCAGTGGTGCGCGCCGGCGCCAAACGCCAGGTGAGCGACGACATTCCGGCCGACATCAAGCCGGTCAGGGTCGATGAACTCACCGGGGTCCCGGTTTGCGGTGGTGTACAACGGCACGGCCACCTCGCCTGCCCGGATCGTGACGCCGCCGAGCTCGAGGTTTTCGGTCGCCATCCGGGCTGGCGCCAGGCCACCGCCAAGGGACACGTAACGCAGCAGCTCCTCGACCGCGCCCGGAATCAGACCCGGGTCCGCCACCAGCCTGGCCAGCTCCGCCGGGTGGCAGAGCAACGCGACGAGCGACAGGCTGATCTGGTTGGCGGTCGTCTCATACCCGCCGACCAGCAGCGTGCAACCCAGCGTCGTGAGTTCCTGCTCCGACAGTCGGTCGGACGAGTCCCTCGCCGCGATGAGCGCGGTCATCAGGTCGTCGGCGGGCTGCGCCCGCTTCATCTCGACCAGCCGACCGAAGTACTCGTACATCTCGGCGAGCGCGGTCATGATGACGTCGCCGTTGTGCTCCCAGTCCCCGAGCACCGTGTCGGACCAGGCGTGGAATTGCTCCATATCCGATTCGGGTACGCCGAGCATCTCGCAGATAACTCGCACCGGGAGCGGCAGCGCGAACGCACTGACCAGGTCCGTGGGATGCGGGCGGCTCAGCATCTTCTCGATCAGCCCGTCGACGATGAGCGTCACCTGCGGGCGCAGCGCGGCCGTTCTGTGGGCGGTAAACGCGCTCGCCACCAGCTTGCGGATTCTGGTGTGCTCGGGCGGATCCATGCCATTGAGGGAAGCCGCCGCGAACATCTCGAAGCCTTGCACAGCCCTGTTCGCGGCCACGGCGCCAGCGCGGGAGAACCGGGAATCCGTCACGACCTGCCGGGCTTCGGAGTAGCCGCCCACGAGCCAGGCGATGCTGCCGTCCGGCATTTCAGCGCGGACCAGCGCGCGCCCGCCGAGCAGTGGCCGCTGCTCGGGCGCTGGTTCACCGGGTGGAGGCGGAGCGGGCGGCGGCACCTTGATCGGGCGGTCGTCCGCACGTGTCATCGGTCCACTCCTCGTCGACCAGACGGGCACCGATACGTACACCGTAGTTGGAATTGTCGGGGACGCCTAGTTCGCTGTGATATGGGCGCGACAAGACTGCTCTATAACCCGGCCGCGCTAGCGTCACACTTGATGCTCCGCCCGGGTCATAGCACCAAGACTGGACACGGGCATGGACCCGGTAGCACAAGGAGGACCGATGCGAGTCTTCGTCGCGGGCGCGAGTGGCGCGATCGGTAGCCGACTCGTTCCCCAGCTCGTCAGCGCCGGGCACCAGGTGACCGGCACGTTCGTTTCCGCCGGGCACGACCAGCAGATCAAGGCCCTCGGCGCGGAGCCGGTCGCGCTCGACGTGCTTGACCCGCAGGCGGTGCGCCGGGCCGTGCTCGAGGCGCATCCCGACGCGATCATCCACGAGGCGACCGCACTGGGCAGCATGCGCTGGTCGCGAAACATGGACCGCGGCTTCGCGGTGACGAACCGGATCCGTACCGAAGGCACCGACGCGCTGCTCGCCGCGGCGCGCGAAGCTGGCGTTCGCCGGTTCATCGCGCAGAGCTTTGCCAGCTATCGCTATGCGCGCGCCGGCAGCTGGGTGAAGACCGAGGACGATCCGCTCGACCCGAACCCGCCCGCGGCCGCGCGCGAGACCAACGCCGCGATGGCACATCTCGACGACGTGGTCACGGCGGCCGGCGGGATCGCCCTGCGGTATGGCGGCTTCTACGGCGCCGGAGATGACGGCTTCGCCGGCCTGGTGCGCAAGCGGCAGTACCCCATGATCGGCGCCGGCGACGGCGTGACCTCATGGATCCACCTCGACGATGCCGCGGCGGCGACCGTGCTCGCGCTCCACCACGACGGCCCCGCGATCTATCACATCGTCGACGACGAGCCCGCTCCGATGCGCGACTGGCTTCCGGTGCTCGCTGACGCGATCGGCGCGAAGCGGCCGTGGCGGGTACCGCCCTGGCTCGCGGGGCTGATCGCGGGCAGCGCGATGGCCGACATGGCCACGCAGTCACGGGGTGCCTCGAACGCCAAGGCGAAGCGGGAACTCGGCTGGACGCTGCGGTACCCGAGCTGGCGGCAGGGGTTCGTGGCCGCCTACGGGCCGGCCGCCCCGGCAGCCCACTCGAGCGCGCGCGCCGTCAGCGAGCCGCGCGACTCCGCTTCCTAGCCGCCCGAGCCACCGCCGAACGGCGAGAAGCGACCCGCACAAGCCCCGTGGGTGGCCCGTTGCTATCGCTCTGACGGTAGCAACGGGCCACCCATGGCAGCGCTCGCGGCTCGCGGTGTTCCAAGCGACGTCCTCCGCGGGCCGTCGGCCAGCGGCTCCTGGCCGTGAATCTCGCTGGGTTTCTCGCTGGCTCCAGGTCGGGCGGTGACTTCATACTGGCCTGCATGACCCGCGAGCTGGCGGCCACACCCGAGGAACTCTGGTCCGAACTGGACGACCCCTGGCAGGAGGCATTCCGCCAGGCGTGGGAGGCGTTCCGGAGCGGAAACATCCCGATTGGCGCGTGCGCCTCCACGCCCGACGGCGTCATCGTGCACGCTGCTCGCAACCGCGTCGCCGACAGCGACGGACCGCGCGGCGAGGTCTTCGGCTCATCGTTAGCGCACGCGGAAGCGAACGTCATGGCTAGGCTCCCGTACCGGCAGCAGGCTCCTCTCGTGCTGACCACCACACTCGAGCCCTGCATCCAGTGCTCGGCTGTGATTCGCCTCGGGCCCGTCGCCACCGTCCGGTACGCGGGTGCCGACCCGCTGTGGACCGGATGTCACGACTTCAGCCCGCTGTCTCCGCGCGAGGCCGCCAGGTCAGCCAAGGTCGGCATGGCGGGACCGCTGGAGGACGACATCGGCACCTTCGCGACGCTCATCGCCCGTCTCGGGCCGGGTCTGGTCAGCGGTCCCGCGGCCGACTGGCTCAGAGCGTCAGGCGAAGGCGACCTCCTCGACCTCGCCCTGCGCCTGCAAGAGACCGGGGAAGCGCGACACCTGGCGGCGCTCGAGGTGGATGAGGCATTCGGTTACCTGACCCCGCATCTGCGGTCGCTCCGGGACACGAACGTGCTCGCGGAGGGACGGTGACGGGCCTGAAGCGCGATTTCGGTGGGGACGCAGCCGGCTACTATCACCGCTTCCGGCACGGATACCCCAGCGCCGTCGTCGACGCTCTGGCGGATGCCTTCAACCTGACCGGCCAGGACGTGACGGTGGATCTGGGCTGCGGAACAGGTCAGTTAACCCTGCCACTGGCCCGGCGCGTCCGCGCAGTGATCGGCGTGGACACCGAACCGGACATGCTGGAGCACGCCCGCCAAGCCGCCCGCGACGCAGACGTTCCCAACGTGACGTGGATGCTCGGGAGTGACACCGATATTCCCGCGCTGCGCCAGCTTCTCGGCGACGGGTCCGTTGGCGCGGTGACGATCGCCCAGGCACTGCACTGGATGAACAGCGAGGATTTGTTCCGGGCCGTCAAGCCGCTGGCGCGCCCAGGCGGCGGTATCGCGGTGATCACTAACGGAACGCCGCTCTGGTTGCAAGAAACCGACTGGTCGCAGGCGCTTCGCGACTTCCTCGAGCACTGGCTGGGCACGACGCTGACGTACGCGTGCGGCACAGACGAGCAGAGCCAGCGGCGTTATCGGGAGGGTCTGGCTGCCGCCGGGTTCGACGTGTTCACCACTGCCGTGGACTATGTGGCGAGCCTTGACCTAGAGCAATTGGTCGGCGGCGTCTACTCAGCAATGGGCAGTCGGATACCCGCAGCCAGCGAACGGCCCGCCTTCGCCAACCAGATCCGCGCTGCTGTCGACTCGCATGATCAGTTCAGCGAACGAGTTCATGTCGCGCTCGTGGTCGGCACGCGCTAAGCCAGACTCTCATCGCCATGGTTGACTCTCCCGTTGCGTGAGGGGGCCATGCTCGTGTCATGTTCAGCATCGGAGAGTTTGCCAGGCTCGGCGCGGTGTCTATCCGCACCATGCGGCACTACGACGAGATTGGCTTGCTGACGCCTGCCGAGGTCGATCCGGCCACTGGCTATCGCTCTTACTCGGCGAAGCAGCTACGCCAGCTCAACCGCATCGTGGCACTCAAGGATTTGGGCCTGACTCTCGGGCAGATCAGGCAACTCGTCGACGGCATCACGGTCGACGAGCTGCGCGGGATGCTGCTGCTTCGTCGGGCGCAGCTAGAACACGAAATTGAGCGACAACGACACCATCTGGTGGGCGTCGAAGCGCGCCTCCGCCATATCGCTCAGGAGGACGAAATGCCAGCAGACGACATCGTGGTCAAGCGAATCCCGCCGCTCGGCGTGGTCGCGATCGCGGAACATTCCCCAGGGTGGGGCACGGAGAACGTCGTGCCCGCGGTGAACCGCGCCAGGGTGAAGTTCGACCAACTCGGCATCACCGGGATGGTCGAGGTGTCCGGACCGTTCATGCTTTTCTACGAGGAGAAGGACGGCCAGGAGTTCACGGTGAACGTAGCGTTGCCGGTAGCCGAGGAACCAACTGAGCTGCCGCCGCTGGCGCAGTACCGCGTGCTGCCCGCCATTGAGGCGGCCGCGACAGTCCGCAGTGGTCCAGCTGCCAGCATCTATCCGATGGTCTACCAGGATCTGGCTGGCTGGATCGAGGCGCACGGCTACCAGGCGCACTGGCCCGCGCGCGATATATGGATCCACGAAGTGGATGACATCGCCGAGGTCGATCAGCAGGTCTTCGAGGCCCAGCTGGCCTTTACCCGCCCAGCCGCAAGCGGCTGAGCGGGAACACTCGCCTACAAGCGAGTGCGCGCTTGCTCCGCGATCTGAGCGTGGGTGGCAGCCCACACCCCTGACCGGGAACCGATGTGATCGAGGAGCTCGGCGAGGATCACCATGCGCGAGCGGTGCCCGATGACGTGTGGATGCATGGTCAGCTGAAACAGGCCCCGGTCAGCATAGGCGGCCTCAAATTCGTCGATCCAGATCGCCAGCACGCTGCGCGGACTGGCGTACGGGCGCAGCGCGGAGTAGCGCTCCATCGGGAAATAGACCGCGTCATCGCGAATCCACTCCACCGGGATCTCCACGATGCCGGTAGGCACCCCGTCCTGCACGATCTCGTACGGCTCATCGTCGGCCATCAGCGACGAGTCATACCTCAGGCCGAGCTCCCTGATAATCGGCAGCGTGGCCGGGCTGAAGTCCCACGACGGCGTACGGATCCCTACTGGCCGGCTGCCGGTACTCTTTTCCAGCACGTCGGCGCTGCGCAAAGCTAGTTCGCGCTCGTCAGCGGGTGGCAGCGTCGCGGTCCGCTCATGGATCCAGCCGTGCATCGCCACCTCATGGCCATCGGCGACGTATCGGCGTACCTCCTCGGGGTGCAGCAGAGCTGAGACCGCGGGCATGAAGAACGTCGCCGGTATCCGGCGCTCGGCAAGCAGC
>JASHOE010000335.1 GCA_030041275.1 Streptosporangiaceae bacterium | reverse complement strand
CCCAGTAGTCGAGCGGCTGAGACCGCCGCACCGGACGTTCCGGGCTAATCTGTGACGTGCCGCGCCGGACGACTGGGTGCTCCAGGCGCATGGTGAGGCGGGAGGCTGTGTGCAGTATCGGTTGTCCCGGCTGGTCGCCGGGCCTGTCCTGCGGCTAGTGGCGCAGGCGACGGTGACCGGCGCGGAGCACGTCCCGGTGACGGGGCCGGCGATTATCGCCTCCAACCACCTCTCGGTGATCGACTCGATCTACCTGCCGCTGCTGCTGGAGCGGCCGGTGAGCTTCGCCGCGAAGTCGGAGTACTTCACCGGGACGCGCCTGCGTGATCGGCTGGTCGGTGCCTACCTCCGCTCAACCAACCAGGTGTCCACTGACCGCGCCGGCGGTCGAGCCGCGCACGACATGCTCGAAGCGGCGCTTCGTCACCTGGGCGCCGGCCAGCTCTTCGGCATCTATCCGGAGGGAACGAGGTCGCCCGACGGGCGGTTGTACCGCGGCCGCACCGGCGTGGGGTATCTGGCCTTGCATTCCGGCGCGCCGGTCATACCGGTCGCGATGATCGGCACGGACCGGGTCCTTCCGCCCGGACACCGGCTGCCAAGGCCCGGACGGATCGAGATCCGCATCGGAGAGCCGCTGGATTTCGCCGAGTTCCGTGGTCAGCCCGTCGGCGCGAGGCAGCGGCGCGCGGTCACCGACGAGGTCGTCAGGGGCATCCAGAAGCTGTCCGGGCAGGAGTTCGTGCCGATGTACGCGTCGGTCCGCAAGCTGGAACTCGCGGCAACAACGCCCACGGACGAGCCGCCGGCCGCGGCCGCAGACTAGCCCCGAATATGCGCAGGATCCCTGGTCAGTCCGCCGACCGTCGAGGCTGACTGTCTGCCGGGACTCCTGATGGTTCCCAGACAAAGATCGGCCGACCCTCGGTATCCGACCGGGTCTCCGCCGTCGCCGTGTCCGGTTGCGACTCCGCCCGTTCCCACAGCGACCCGCCGCCGGAGGCCGGCTCCCAGAGGGACCCGGTCGGCGATAGCGGACGACTTACCGAGCGAGGCTGTCGGATCGGCAAGCCGGAGCGGTGCTGACCAGAGCCCTGCGAACCGGGGGACATTGCCTCAGCCGCGCCGCCCGTGCTGGGCTCTGGTCCTGGCCACGCTGCCGCAGCAGGGGCCGGCCGCGCATCGGCAGGTGATTCGGGCGAATCCGATCCGCCGCGCCAGGCGGTAGGCACCCGCCGGTCGGGGCGACTCGGGGCGGCGCGACGTTCGCCCGGGCTCGACATCGGCTGCGAGGCAGACGGCGTCGCCGCCGTCCGGTCCTGCCGATCGGGCTGGCCGTCGTCCGTCAGCCGCCTGGCGGCCCCGGCAGCTCGCCTCCAGTCCAGTAGCCCAGCACCTGGACCCGGACCGGGACCTTCGGACCCGGGCTCATCGATCGCCGGGCCAGAAGCGACGACGTGGCCAGCAACCATTTGCTTGCCGGGCGTGTCTGACCAGGGCAACGCGCCGTCTGGCGGAGCGGCCGGCTCCCATGGCGGCGTCCCTGATACTGCCGCGCGCTTGGCAACGGGGCTGGCCACCGGGCCGTATTGCTCCCGCCACCGGCCGGGTTCGCCGGTCGCGGGCGGCGCCGGGAACAACGCGTCGTTTGGGTCGCTGGAGACGCGCGGCGATGCTCCGGTCACAGGTCGACCCGGTATCGCCAGCTGGCCGCCGGACTGATCGGGCGACCGGCCGGGAGCCGCGAAGTACTCCAGCATCCGGTCAGCATCGGTGGGCGCGGCCAGGGCATGCGGATAGCGGGACTGCGCCTGCCCGGTGGTCCACTCAGCGGTGAGCGCTGGCAGCCTGGGTCGCCGGCGCCGACGCGCCGCGGCGTAGACCGCCACGAGCAGCAGGAGCAGGAGCAGCACGCCAACGGATATCTCCGCCGCGCGGACTATCTGGGAGCCCAGGTTCGGCACCCCGGCGCCCGCCGCTGCAGCGCTGAGGGTTGCGTGCGGCTGCGCCCCGGCGCCCGCCCGTTCCTTGGCAGGTGTGGCCAGCGTTTCCGCCGCGCCGAGCGCCGCGGCGGCGTTCACCGCACCATAGCCGGATCCGTCGGTTAGCCCGTTGGCGTGGTGGAACATGGTCGTTGTGATCAGCGCAGTGCGGATCTCGGCTACCGAAAGGCTGGGATAGCGGGACCTGATGAGGGCGACGACGCCAGCCACCACGGCACTGGCCGCGCTGGTGCTGTTCATGGTCTCGTAGCCACCAGCGGCGGACGCCGCGGTGACGCCAGCACCCGCTGCGGTCAGCGTGACGTAGCTCTGGTGGCTGGTCCACGGGGCCTTGTCGATCGCCGAGTCGAACGCACCCACGGCGATGACGCCGGGATAGGCCGCTGGGTAGTTCACGCCGTCCCCAGCCAGCTCGTCATCACCGGCGGGGGCCACGAGGACGACGTTGTGCGCGAGTGCGTAGCTAACCGCCGAGCGCTCCGCGGCGCTGCCGCCGGCCGCCGCCGTGGCGGTGCCGAACCCGTTGTTGCCCGGCTGACCGGGGTCGATGGGCAGATCGATCACGCTCGCGCCGTGACTCACCGCGTATCTGATCCCGGCGGCGATCGCGCTCGGGATGGCTGCTCCGACCGAGGTCTGGTACAGCGTGGCGTCGTCCGGCGGAAGGGTGACCGGCACCGAGAGAATGTGCGCCGCCGGAGCGACACCGATGATGCCCGAGCCGTTGCCGGGACCGTGCCCCCGCCCCGCGATGAGGCTGGCGATGGGCGTGCCCAGCTCGCCGAAAAACTGACCGGTTGCGCTTGGCGCACCGGGGATAGCCGGCGCGGCCGTGACCACCCCCGTGAGGTCGGGCTGCGTACCGACGACTCCGTCGCTCAGCACAGCGACGGTCACACCTGAGCCCTGGGACGCTGTCCAGGCGTCCGTGATGTTCAGCGCGCTCAGCCACCATTCCTGCTGCCGGACCTGGTCAGCGCTGGCAGGCACAGCCGACAGCCCAACCGTGGCAGCCGCTGTGCCGACTGCGATGAGCGCGGCGACGGGGCGCGGAAACCTCAGTGGCACGCCGTCCTTGCCTCCCATGGTGAGTACCGCACATTCTGCCAGCTTCAAGCTATTTGCGGGCCAATCCGGCAAGGTTCGACTGTCCCCACGCGGGGCTGCTCGCCCGTGGTGGGTGACCGCTAGGTGCGGTGTGCCTGCGAGATTCGCACGTGGGCGCCAGGCGGCAGCCCTAGTTGCTCGGCGGCGTCGCCCGCGTTGATCGCGAGCGAGATCAGCCCGGCGCTGTCGGTGAAGGCGACGATTTCGCCCGGCGCTCCGGCGGCGAACGTATCGAGGTAGCGCACCGTGAACTGCCGTCGGCCGCACCGGACGATCACCGGAGCTCCAATCCCGACACCAAGTCGGCCAGCGTCGGCCGCTGGTATGGACAGCTGCACATTCCCGAACCGGTCGACGGACATGACCTCGCCCTCGGCCGCACCGTCGTGCAGTCTGCTGGTCGGCGCGGGCAGGGCGACCAGGTCTGCGACGCTGATCTCGGCCCCCGCCTGATCCAGTTCGAGCCCCGCCGCCAGGTGCGACGCCACGGGCATGAAGATGTCGCGGCCATGGAACGTGGCGGACACCGGGTGCAGCCAGAGATCTCCGTTGGTGAGCTGGACGGCCGCTTTGGCTCCGCCCAGTGCGGCGATCGACCATGAGAACAGGCCATTGTCCGGACCGACGAAGATGCTGCCACCCGCGGCGACCGCGATCGCCCGGCGGGCGGTGCCCACGCCCGGATCCACGACGGCGATATGGACCGCCGGTGGAAGGTAGGCAACCGTCTGGGCGAGCACCGCGGCTCCGCGCCTGACGTCCCCGGGCGGAACGAGGTGAGTGATGTCGATGATGCGCGCCTGCGGAGCGATCCCGGCCGCGACACCGTGACAGGCGGCGACGAAACCGTCCTCAAGACCGTAATCGGTCAGGAAGCTCAGATACTGATAGACGGTCACGCATGGAGAGCGTACGTTGCCAGCGGCCGCGCGGATAGGTCCGCGAACGGCGCGGGGCTAATCTCGGCCATTTAAAATGGCGGCAGGCGCGGGTTGCCGGGAGGCTGGATGGCTGCACTGTCTGAGCTCGACATGCGCATTCTTGCCTTCGAGCGGAGCTGGTGGCGCTTGCCCGGCGCGAAGGAGCGCGACATCCTCGACGTGTTCGGGGTTCCCGTTACCCGCTACTACCAACTGCTGAACGAGCTCATCGACACCCCAGAAGCGGCCGCGTTCGACCCGGTGTTAGTCGGTCGACTGCGCCGTCAGCGCAGTCGCCGCCGGCGGCTTCGGGCCGCCAGCTGAGGTGGGGTACGCGGGACTGGCCGATTAGCTGCCCGTCGTGCGGTCCAGCGCTTGCAGCTGCTCGGCGAGCCAGCGGGCCGGGGGTAGCGCCGAAGCCGCGGCCGCGAGCGCCGAGCACCGGCTAGCCCGCTCTGCGTCGCTCATGGTGAGGGCCCGATCCAGCGCATGCATCGTCTGCGTGACGTCGAACGGGTTAACCATGAGCGCGTGGCCGCCGAGCTCTGCCGCGGCGCCAGCCTCGGTCGACAGCACGACGGCGCAGTTGCGATCGGACAGGATGGGGCCCTCTTTGGCTACCAGATTCATCCCGTCCCTGATGGGGTTGACCAGCAGGACGTCGGCGAGCCGGCAGGCGGCCAGCGATCGGGGATAGTCATCGACGACCTCAAGGATCAGCGGATCCCAGCCGGGTGCCGCGAATTCTGCGTCGATCTGCTCGGCTAGCCGCTGAACGGCGGCGGTGTAGTCGCGGTACTCGGCGAGGTCAGTTCTGGACGGGTAAGCGAAGGCCAGGTGCACAACCTTGCCGCGCCACTCAGGATGAGCATGCAGCAGCTCTCGGTAGGCCTCGAGTCCCCTGACGATGTTCTTGGACAACTCCGTCCGATCGACGCGGACGATCAGTTTGCGGCCCGCAGCGGCTTCCGAAAGCGCCGTCATCTTGGCGGCCACGTCGGGCTCGGCCGCTCGGGCCCGCAGCTGGGCCGCGTCCACGCCGAGCGGGTGGACGCCGATGCTGGTCAGGTGCCCGCCGTGACTAACCTGCCTGGCGTCCCGGTCGACCTTGGCGCCTAGCAGCGCCTCGCAGCAGTCCATGAACGCGTCGGCCCAGCGCTGGCACAGGAAGCCGGCATGGTCGGCGCCGAGCATTCCGGCGAGGACCTCGCGGCCGACCTCCGTCGGCAGTAGCCGGTAGTACTCCGGCGGTGCCCACGGCGTGTGCGAGAAGTGCGCTATCGGCGTGCCTGGGCGGCGGTCGGCGAGCATCTTGGGCGCCAGGCAAAGGTGGTAGTCCTGGATTACTGCGCGCGCCGGAGCGCCTCCGCCGCCGTTGTCTGCCGCCCCCGCGAGGGCGGTGGCGAACATCTCGTTGTACTGGCGGAATGCGGCCCAGTCACGGCTGAAGGCGGGTCCGAAACTGGGCTGGTTGGGAGTGTCGTACAGCATGTGATGCACGAACCAGAGGGTCGAGTTCGCAACGTCGTTGTAGGCGCTGGCAAAGACATCGGGCGGGATATCGAGCATCCGCACGACGGCGCCCCCGCCGGTCTGGTCGGGGTCCAGCACCCCGCCAGGCGAGGTGCGGGCGGCTTCTCGGTCAGCATCGGAGAGCGCTGCGCAGACCCAGGTCATCGGGACTTCGTCAGCTGCGGCGGACAGGCCCGACACCATGCCGCCACCACCGCGGCTGGCGGACAACGTGCCGTCCGCGCCGCGGGCGAAGGACACTGGCCCCCTGTTGGAGGCGATGAGCAGCTGCCCGCCGGCTGGTACGTGACTCATGTGGCGCCAAGCTTAACGGGCGCAAGTCCGGCCGCCAGGCGGCGGCCCGGCGCCAGCAATCAGGCGTACTGCGCCTCGTGATGGAGCGCAATCGCGTGCTCAGCCAGCGCGACGAGTACGTCCCGGCTTGACTCACGGTGCCGCGCGTCGCACCGGATGACCGGCACGCTGCCTGCCAGGTTCAGTGCCTGCGTGATCGTTTCCAGCGAATAGTGCTCCGTGTCGTCAAAGCAGTTGACCGCGACCACGAACGGGATGTTGTTCCGCTCGAAGTAGTCTATGGAGGGGAAGCAGTCCGCGAGCCGTCGCTCGTCTGCCAGCACCACGGCGCCCAGTGCGCCGTAGGCCAGGTCATCCCACATGAACCAGAATCTGCGCTGGCCCGGTGTTCCAAAGAGGTAGACCACGAGGTCATCCCGGATGGTGATCCGCCCGAAATCCATCGCGACTGTCGTTGTCGACTTCTGCTCCACGCCGTAGAGCGAGTCGACCAGCTCGCTGCGCTCGCTCAGGGTCTCCTCGGTCCGCAGCGGCCGGATCTCGCTGACCGAGCCGACAAGCGTCGTCTTGCCCGCGCCAAAGCCGCCAGCTATGAGGATCTTGATGGTAACGGGTGTCGGGGCAGCTGAGCGCTGATCATAGGCGCCGTAGACCATCGACCACCTCCTGGAGAATCTTCAGGTCGCTGAGCCCGGCCGGCTGTGACCGATGGATCGTGACCAGGCCGCGTTCGCGCAGGTCAGAAACCAAGATGCGGATGACGCCGGTGGGCAGGTCCAGGTCAGCGGCCAGCTCCACGAGAGGAACGGGAATCGCGCAGCGCCGAAGTACTTCGCTCTGCTCAGGGCTCACCATCGGGTTCTGGTCGGCCCTGCGCGCGGCGCAGGCCATGTCAAGTAGGTCGAGGCGCTGACCAGCTGGCCGGGTCAGTCCGCCCGTGAGGGCGTACGGCCGGACGACGGGACCAGCCTCGCCGTCCAACCACTCGCCGTCGTGCATCATCGTCGGTCGCCGCCCTCACGCCACCGTCGTGGGCCGCTGGGCGACGCCCAGTCGGTGGCCTACCCGCCTGACGAGGAGGGCCATTTCATAGGCGACCAGGCCCAGGTCCGCCCCGAGCTCTGCCAGCACGGCCAGGGAACTGCCCTCACCCGCGGCCATGACGAAGAGGATTGCCGACTCCATCTCGACGACGGTCTGCCGGACGGCCCCGCCGCCGAAGTGCTGGCTGGTCCCCCTGGCGAGGCTCTGGAACCCGGCCGCCGCTGCGCAGAGATACTCCGAGTCCTCGCGGGGCAGGGTGGCGGACGCCCCGATCGCCAGGCCGTCGCGAGACAAGATCACCGCCTTGGTGACCTGGGGAACCCGCGCGACTAGGTCGTCAAGGAGCCAGTCAAGCTGGCCTGGCTGCCGCATTTCAGCCTCCTAGTGATCGTCGTCGGACATCGACTCGGCATCCGGGCCGCCCGAGGGTCTGTCCGTCTCGCGCCTGCCGAGCTCCCAGCCACGCTGCAGCGCGGACATGGTGCTTCTGACCGCCTCAGCCGGCGCCGTGGGCGCGTCGGACGGCGCTGGACGGCTCCCGGTCAAGGTCTGGTCGCGAAGTTGCGGCGCCAGGCTGGCCTGCCGTACCCGAACCGGCAGTCCGCCGTTCGGTGGCTCGTCCGCGTCGAGGGCCTGGGCCGGTTCCGGTGCTGGCCTGGTGCTTGCGCCTGGACGCGTCCACCAGCCGGATTCATCCGCGCTGCCGGCCGAATGCCGTGGCGTCCACGGCTGGCTTGGCGCACCATTCCCGGCTGTGTCGTCCGCGGCTCGTCCGTTCCCTGCGAGCCCGTTCCCTGCGAGCCCGTTCCCGGCGCGCCCGGCCTCTAGTCCGCCGGTCCGGCTACCGCCGTTCCCGTTGGTCAGGTCGTGATGTCCGTTGCCAAGCGCGACGTGGCTTGCGGGCTCAAGCTCGCGGGCCTGGTGCGC
This sequence comes from Streptosporangiaceae bacterium, assembly GCA_030041275.1. Classification (GTDB taxonomy): domain Bacteria; phylum Actinomycetota; class Actinomycetes; order Streptosporangiales; family Streptosporangiaceae; genus JAJYUU01. The sequence goes on along the minus strand of JASHOE010000335.1, from coordinate 5,021 downwards.
GGGCACCGCGAGCGGCTCGAGCTGGCTGTCGTCTGGGACCACCAAGTCCATGGGAATGATCACGATCGCTGTAGTGCCGCCGTACGGTGACGAGCGAAGCGTGACCTTGATGTCGTGCCGGTGGGCGAGCCGCCCGGTGATGAATAGTCCGAGTCGGTCGCTGCCGGCCAGGTCGAATGCGGGGACATCCGCCAGGTTGCGGTTGATCTCCGCTAGCCGGTCGTCGGTCAGGCCGAGGCCACGGTCCTCAACTTCCACGGCGAATCCGCGTCCAACAAGCTCACCCTGGATCCGCACCATCGTGCCTGGCGGGGAGAAGACGGTCGCGTTCTCGAGCAGCTCGGCCAGCATGTGGACGACGTCCGCGACTGCGTGGCCGACGAGAGCTGCCTTGCTGCGCACCTCCACCTGGATCCGCGCGTAGTCCTCGACCTCTGCCACGGCGGCTCGCAGCACATCGATGAAGGGCACCGGCTGACTCCAGCTGCGGCCGGGGGAGTCGCCGGACAGGATGATCAAGCCTTCGGCGTGGCGCCGCATCCGCGTTGTGAGGTGGTCGATGCGAAACAGGTCCTCGAGCTGCTCGGGCTCCTCCGCCCGGCGTTCCATTCCGTCCAGCAGGCCGAGCTGGCGGTGCAGGAGCGCCTGGTTGCGCCTGGCCAGGTTGCGGAAGACGTCGTTGATGCCGTGGCGCAGGTTTGCCTCGTCGACGGCCGCCTGCACAGCGGTCCGGTGCACGACGCTGAACGCCTCCTGGACCTGGTCAATCTCATCGGCGCCCGGCGCGGCGGGTGGCGCCTCGGCGTTCACGTCCACTGGCTCGCCTGCCCGCAAGCGCGCCATCACGCTCGGCAGCCGGTCATGGGCGAGGTCCAGCGCCGCTTGCCGCAGACCGGTGAGCCTGCGCAGCAGGCGGCGGCCCATGAGCAGAGAGAACACGATCGAGAGAATGACGGCGACCAGGCCCAAGCTTGCCGCCACGATGAGCGTGGTCAGGGCGCCACGGGCTGATGAGACTACCTGGGACTGGATCCAGTTCGGGCTCTTCGTCATCACCACCACGAGGTTCGTGGCGTAGCTGCGTGCCGTCTTCTGCCATGAGCTCAGCGGCACTGGCGGCACGGCGGCACCAGGCCGCGCGCTGATGATCAAGTTTTCCTGGTCGGTCAGGGTCGCATTGAGAGAGCTCGGCACGTATGCCTTCATCAGGCTGGCGGCCTCGGAGTCCAGCTGGGGTTCCGCGTCCTGAACCAGGTACCGCCGAAGACTGGCCAGCTGGGCGAACTCGATCAGATCGGCTGATGGCATCCGGCCGGCCGCCAGGTCGGCCGAGTAGAGGTCGTTCTCCTCGGCCGCGAGCATCGCGGCCGCGTAGAGATTCACCTCAGCGCGTGCGGTCGTAGCCAGTGACTGGCCGATGTACGTCTCCTGAATCGCCTGTTCCGCTACTGGGATTCCGGCGTCCATCACCGCGCTGTACTGGTTGATGGCTGACGTCGTGCTGATCGTGCCGCTGGACACCTCAGCGCGGAGAGCGCTCAGGGTGCCAAGGTCCCGCTCGAAATTCGCTGCGGCGGTCTTCTCCAGCTGCGACGCGTTGGCTACCACGAGATCTGACTTGCTGACGCCGGTGGCGATCTTGGCGGCCTTGTCGGTGACGGCCTCCTGCTGGTGCAGGGCGGCCATTGCCTGGCTGGACGGGGCGACCAGATAACGGACCGCGGCGTCACGCTCACCGCTCAGCGCGAGCAGCGTTGCTGAGAGCGGCCTGATCGTCGCGCCGCTGACCTTGCCAGCATTGGAGAGGCCGACGGCGGTGCCAAACTGATTGGCGACTGCGTAGGCGTAGATCCCCATCGTGGCCAGCAGCGGGATCAGGACGAGCAAGAACACCCGAACCCGGATGGACGTGTGACGCATCGAGCAGCCCCTGTGACATGGTGGCCAGCTGGCCATGGGTCGATCTTGTACGAACTACGTGAATATACCGTAACTGACGGTAGGGGCTCTAAATCCATCAAGCGGCATAAAACAGGCATAGAAGCAAGGGTCGGCCGACAGCCCAAGCAGGTCTTCGCGATCACGGCTTGACCGGTGCCGCGCGCCGCGGCGCGGCGCGGCACATACGCCACTCGGAACCGGCGAAATCACACCAGCGATTGGCTCATCCTGCGCCCGGCGGCGGACGTGTTAAGCTTGCTCAGCGTCAAGTATCGCAGTTCAGAGTGCTCTTACCGGAGCGCGCAATGACAACTGAATATCTCATCCAGAGGGGTGGAGGGAACGGCCCGATGAAGCCCCGGCAACCATCACGTTGATCGTGCGTCCGCTGACGTCAGAGCTGCTAGCGCGGCGAGGTCGTCACGTGACAGGTGCCAACTCCGACCCGCGGCAGGAAGTCGCCGGGATAGATGAGGAGAGAGGCCTCGCCAGTGAGTACCGTGACCCAGAAAGCCCCGTCCCGCTTCGGCTACGCCACGCACCTGTCCTGTCGCGAGTGCGGCCATACCTGTCCCATCGGTTCCGGGCACGCATGTGCGGAGTGCTTCGGCCCCCTCGAGGTTGCCTATGACCTGCCCCAGCTGACCAGGGACGCAATCGAGTCGGGCCCGCTCAGCATGTGGCGGTACGCGAGCCTGCTTCCGGTACCCCCGGATGTCGCTGCGGCACCGAACCTTGATCCCGGCTGGACCCGGCTGGTGCGCGCAGACCAGCTCGCGAGCGTGCTGGGCATGCGCGAGCTATGGATCAAGGATGAGCGCGGCAACCCGACCCACTCATTCAAGGACCGGGTCGTGGGGGTAGCCCTGGCCGCCGCGATCGAGCTCGGTTACAAGGTGCTGGCCTGTCCCTCTACGGGCAACCTGGCTAATGCAGTCGCCGCCGCGGCCGCCCGAGCCGGAATGCGCTCCGTTGTGCTCATCCCCGCCGACCTCGAGTCGCAGAAGGTTATCGGCTCGGCAGTGTTCGGCTGCGCGCTGGTGGCAGTACGGGGCAGCTACGACGACGTGAACCGGCTCGCCTCTGAACTGGCCGACGAGCGCGATGACTGGGCCTTCGTTAACGTCAACGTCCGGCCCTACTACGCCGAGGGATCCAAGACCATCGGCTTTGAGATCGCCGAGCAGCTCGGCTGGCGGTTGCCGGAACAGATTGTGGTGCCCGTCGCATCCGGTGCCCAGCTGGTAAAGATCGACAAGGCTTTCCGTGAGCTGGTTGCGACCGGGCTGGTCGATGACACGCCCTACAACGTGTTCGGCGCCCAGGCCAGCGGCTGCTCACCGGTCGCGGCGGCGTTCCGGGCCGGTCAGGACGTGGTACAGCCGGTTCGCCCGGCCACCATCGCCAAGTCGCTGGCGATCGGAAACCCAGCCGACGGCCCGTACGTGCTCGACGTCGTGCGCCGGACCGGCGGTCTCGTCGCGGACGTGGGCGACGACGAGCTAGTTGACGCCATTCGGCTGCTGGCGGCCACGGAGGGCATCTTCGCCGAGACGGCGGGAGGGGTCACCCTGGCCGTGCTCCGCCAGCTGCTGAAGGAAGGTCAGATAGACCCGGATGCCCGCACCGTCATCATCAACTCGGGCGACGGCCTGAAGACGCCAGATGCCGTGGCGGATAGCATCGGCGCCATTACCCCCATCCAGGCGACGCTCGAGGCCTTTGCGGCCCACGAGCATGCTCATCGCGAACCCGCCCAGCGCGAGCCGGAGCACGGCAACGGAGGCCCAGCATGACCGTGTCCGTCCGCATCCCGACGATCCTGCGGAGCTACACCGGTGGGACCGCCGTGGTGACCAGCACGCCGGGCACCGTGCGCGACGTCATCGCCAGCCTCGACGCTGAGTATCCGGGGATCGGCGGGCGACTCCTCGATGAGGCCGGTCAACTGCGCAGGTTCGTGAACGTCTACGTGGGCGAGGACGACATCCGGCTGGTACAGGGGCTGGACACACTAGTGCCAGCCGGCGGCCAGGTCTCGGTGATCCCTGCCGTGGCGGGTGGCTGACCCTGGCCATCGCCCGCGTGGCGACGACAACATTGCGCTGACTTCGTCGGCGAGGACAGATCACAGCAGCCACTCAGGCCGCATCAGCCTTTCGCAGCGCTGGCAGCACAGGGGAGCAGAGACCCTGACAAGTTGCCCCCCTTTGCAGGCGCGGCATGTAGAGTCGTGTCCGGTCGCCGTTGGTAGTGGATGCATGGCAGTGAATTCTGCCGATGAGGTCAGTACAAGCGCCGCGATCAACGAGCCCCGCGTAACAAGGGCGGGGCCCGCAGCCCGAGCAAAGTTAGGGAGTTGTTGGTATGGCTCAGGGCACCGTCAAATGGTTCAACGCGGACAAGGGCTACGGCTTCATCGCGGTCGACGGTGGTAGGGACGTCTTCGTCCACTTTTCCGCAATCCAGTCGGACGGCTACCGCACCCTCGAAGAGGGTCAGCGCGTTGAGTTCGAGATCACGAACAGCGAGCGCGGACCGCAGGCTGAGGCCGTCAGGACCGTCTGAGAATCCTCCGCAAGATGCCTTGAGCCCGGCACCGACTTACCGGTGCCGGGCTCTGGCATAGCTGGCGCGCTGCCGTTCTCGGCAAGTCCGGAAGACCCGCTCAATCCTCGCAGCAGTCTCTGACCTGTAGAAACTTCGCGTTAGTCGGCACTTGGCTTGCACTCTCGATAGGCGAGTGCTAAACATAACGTTGGCACTCTCGGGGTGAGAGTGACAAACGTAGTGACGTGATCGGGGCGACGAGGCCCTCCTGGCGGCGGGCAGGGACTGACCGCTGGGCTCGGCCGTCCGTCGCGGGCGTCGGCCCGGTCGGCACGCAGGCGCAAAGTTCGCAGGAGGACTCGAAGCCTATGGCAGCGAAAATGATCGCGTTCAACGAGGACGCCAGGCGCGGCCTCGAGCGCGGCATGAATCAGCTCGCCGACGCCGTGAAGGTAACCCTCGGCCCCAAGGGCCGGAACGTGGTGCTCGAGAAGAAGTGGGGCGCACCCACGATCACCAACGATGGCGTG
>JASHOE010000049.1 GCA_030041275.1 Streptosporangiaceae bacterium | reverse complement strand
GTCCCGGCGGTGGCCACCGCGTCTGCCCTGGTGGTGGACGACGAGGCACCGGCTCGCGACGAACTGTCCTACCTGCTGCGCACGATCCCCGCGGTCGATCCCGTACACGCCGCCAGCAGTTCGAGCGACGCGATACGCCGGCTGCAGCAGCGCCAGTACGACCTGGTCTTCCTGGACGTACGCATGCCGGATCTCGATGGTTTGGAGGTCGCGCAACTGCTGCAGCGCTTCGCCGTGCCGCCAGTAGTGATCTTCGTCACCGCATACGAGGAGTACGCGGTCAGGGCCTTCGACGTGCAGGCGACGGACTATCTGCTGAAGCCCGTCTCCAGGGCACGTCTGGACAAGGCACTCCAGCGTGCCCTGGAGACAGGCAAGGTTCGCCCGCTGGCCGCACCGGACAGGCCGGCACCCGTTATAACGGTCGAGATCTCCGGCCGCACGCGATTGGTCGACTGCCGACAGGTGTGCTGGGTCGAAGCGGTCGGTGACTATGTACGACTCCACCTGACAGACGGCTCGGCGCACCTAGTCCGCATGCCGATCTCGCATGTCGAGGAAAAGTGGTCATCCTATGGCTTCGTGCGCATACACCGGGGTCACCTCGTACCCGCCCGGGCCATCACCGAATTTGCGGTGGTCGGCGGCAACCACACCGTAACCGTAGGCGGGCGAGTCCTTCCGGTCAGCCGCAGGCATGCCCGGGATGTCCGCGAGAGATTCCTGCACGCGGCCGACGGACACTGGGCCAACCCGTGACCCCGGAACCTGACAAGATCCATCAGCCGCCGATCGGTGCGTCATCTAGACCGGTTGTCGGCCCTGCATCTGCGGGCACTGGGCGGAGTCTCGCCTGGGGACCGGACACGACCCCGCCCCAGCGCGACAATCCCAATGCCGCTGACCTACAAGATGATCATGGTTACCGCCAGATGATGGTCCGTTCCCTCATGCATGCTCAGCTGAGTCTTTCCCTGGTCTGCCTGGTCTTCGCTCTGGCCGTGACCGCTTCGTTCCCGATGCTGGTCGCCGTCCTGCCGCATCTCGACCACACCGAGGTATTCGGCCTTCCGCTCGCGCTCATCGCGCTCGGTGCTGGAATATACCCGGTGATATTGATTATCGGATTCTTTTATAACCACCAGGCCAGCCGGCTCGAGAAGAAGTTCACGAGCCTGGTGCAGCACGTCGACGGTCCGTTTGTGGATGGCTGAGCCCGCTTCCGTCGCGGCCATCGCGATAGTGGTCCTTCTTACCATCGGGGTTGGCGCACGAGGAATCCGGATAGCACGTACGCCTGCGGATTTCATGGTCGCCGCGCGCGAAGTACCGCCGGCCGTCAATGCCGCAGCGATATCGGGTGAATACCTCTCGGCTGCGTCATTCCTCGGCATAGCAGGGCTTATATTCGCGCAAGGCCTCGGGTCATTGTGGTACTCAGTTGGTTATGCTGCCGGATACCTCGTGCTGCTCCTTCTTGTGGCCGCGCCACTGCGCCGGTTCGGCGCATACACCATTCCCGACTTCGCTGGCGGACGACTTCATTCCAGCACGCTCCGCCGCTGGTCTACGGTCCTTGTGCTGATAATCGGCTGGTTCTACCTGCTGCCTCAGATGGACGGCGCCGGTCTCACTCTCGAGGTTATTCTCGGGACTCCGTACTGGCTGGGTGTTCTCATACTTGGCGCCGTCGTCAGCGGCAATATTGCCATGGGAGGCATGAAGGGCATCACGTTTGTCCAGGCATTCCAGTACTGGCTCAAAATATCCGCTATAGGGATACCTACGATCGTATTGATTCTCTTTGTCGGTCACGGCTCAACGCTGAACCTGGAGCCTGACCGAGCCCCGACCTTCATGCACACGACGAAAATCAGCATTCCGGAGGACCTCCAGTTCACCGTCGCGCGGCCAACCCCGGTCACGGTCACCGGCCGTCTCGACGGGAGAGCAGAGGTCAGGGCACGGACGACCCTCAAGCCTGGTACCTACACGGTCAGCGCAGGATCGGACCTGGTTTTCAAGGCCGGCGCCCAGGCACCGGACAGGATTGGTCTCGTCCCGCATCGCTCGCCGGCGTGGGACTCGCCCTTCGTGGCAGTCGGCCCGGATGGCGCGCATCCGCTCGCGGCCACCTATGGCCTCATCATCGCTACCTTCTTCGGGGCCATCGGCCTGCCGCATATCCTCGTGAGGTTCTACACCAACCGTGACGGCGCGGCCGCCCGAAGCACCACGCTCATCGTTCTTCTGCTGCTCAGCATGTTCTATGTGTTTCCAGCCATCCTGGGCGTGCTGAGCAGGCTCCGTGCCCCGCAGCTGTATCTCACCGGCACCACGGACGGCATAGTCCTTGCGCTGCCGAGGCTCCTGCTGCCAGGCGCGCTGGGTGCGGCGCTCGCGGCGCTCGTCGCTGCTGGTGCCTTCGCCGCGTTCCTGTCGACGTCGTCCGGGCTTCTCGTCAGCGTCGCGGGTGCGCTCTCCCATGACGTCCTCCGCGGGGACGTCCGGTCCTTCCGGTGGTGCGCGCTCGTGGCTGGTGCCGTCGCGGTCGGGGCATCGCTGCTCGTCGAGAATTTCTCGGCAAGCATCCTCGTGGGCTGGGCTTTTGCCATTGCGGCGTCGTCATTCTGTCCCTTGCTGACCCTCGGCATCTGGTGGCGGGACCTAACGTGGCGCGGTGCCTTGGCCGGTGTGCTCATCGGCGGCGGTGGCTGTTGTGCGGCCATAGCCGCGACCATGGCGGGCGTGGCCCAGACAGGCTGGGCTGCCGTGCTTCTCGGTTACCCCGCCATGTGGACGGTGCCCATGGCCTTCGCCGTAATGATCGTCGTTTCTCTCGCCTCCCGGAAGGACCGCCCAATCGACGTCGATCAGATGTTGCTGCGGATGCATCTACCCGAAGCGCTGCTCCAGCGGTCGCACGCGCGTGCGAGAGGCCTCGCCGGGGAGTACCTGCAAGACGGGCCCTAGCGCGCCTCGAGCTCGCGGTTCTGGACGACCTGCTCGGCGGGCATCCGCGGTGACCGGACGGCTCCGCGTCTGCGGATGGCGACTGCCACTGCGGCCCCAAGGGCCGAGAACCCGGCCGCCGCAGCCATCGCTGGACGGTACCCGCTGGTCACGGCCGCAGGACCGGCCAGGCTGCCGTTCGAGTTGAAGATCGCCGTCCCGATCGCGACGCCGAAGACCGCGCCGAACTGGCGCAGCGTGTTGAAGATCGCCGAGGCCTTGCCGAGCAAGCCCGGAGCGACCGCGTTCAGCGCGGCGGCGGACGCGGTGGGAATGGCCATCGACACCCCTACGCCCGCGATGATGAACGGCACCAGGTACCCGGCGTAGCCGCCGGGCGACCCCGCCAGCGCCACGATCCACGCGAAGCCTGCGGCCTGCAGCAGCAGGCCGGGCACGAGCAGGACGCGCGCGCCCACCCGGTCCGAGAGCGCGCCGGCCAGCGGCGCTACCACCAGCGGGGTGGCGGTCCAGGGCAGGAACCGCAGTCCGGTCGCCAGCGGCGAGTCGCCGAGGCCAAGCTGGAAGTACTGGCTGGTCAGGAACGCCGCGGCGTAGATCGCGGCGCCGGTCAGGAAGCTGGCGGCGACCGCGGCGGAGAAGCTGGCCGAGCGGAACAGCCCGAGCGGAATCATCGGCTGTGCGGCCCGGGTCTCCCAGGCCAGGAAGCCAACGATCGCCACGGCGCCCGCGGCGAGGCCGAGCAGCACCCTGGTGCCGGTCCAGCCCGTCTGCGACCCCTGCACCAGCGCCCAGATCAGCGTCGCCGCGCCGGCCGAGACCAGCACCAGCCCCGGCACATCGAGCCGGGTCCGCTGGCCGTGGGTCTCGGGCAGCCGGAGTCGGGCTCCGGCGACGGCAGCGACCCCGACCGGCACGTTGAGCCAGAACACCCAGTGCCAGGACAGACCCTGGGTGACCGCCCCGCCCACGAGGGGCCCGACGGCGACGCCCAGGCCGGAGATCCCGCCCCAGATGCCGACGATGGCCCCGCGGCG
>JASHOE010000048.1 GCA_030041275.1 Streptosporangiaceae bacterium | reverse complement strand
AGCACCGCGTTGGGAAACGGCGGGAACTAACCGGGAACAACGGGCAAAGCGACGAGCCGTCCTTCCCAGATGACCGGCCTGGAGACCCGCCCGCATGGCGAAGCGCCACTCTAGTCCCAGGCCGCTGACCAGCGCAAACGTCGGCCCCCGCTACTTCAGGAGCTGCCGCGCCATGACCATGCGCTGGATCTGGTTGGTGCCCTCATAGATCTGCGTGATCTTGGCGTCTCGCATCATGCGCTCGACCGGGTAGTCGCGGGTGTAGCCGTATCCGCCGAGGAGCTGCACCGCGTCGGTGGTGACTTCCATGGCCACGTCGGAGGCAAAGCACTTGCAGGCCGAGGACATGAACGTGAGATCAGGCTCGGCGGCACCGTGCATCGCCCGCTCTGACCTCGCCGCGGCCGCGTAGGTGAGCTGCCGCGCTGCCTCGATCTTCATGGCCATGTCGGCCAGCATGAACTGCAGTCCCTGAAACTCCGCGATCGCCCGGCCGAACTGTTTGCGCTCCTTGACGTAGCCGGCCGCGTAGTCCAAGGCACCCTGGGCGATGCCGAGCGCCTGCGCAGCGATGGTGATCCTGGTGTGGTCCAAGGTGGCCAGCGCGGTCTTGAAACCGGTTCCCTCAGCCCCGATGATCCGGTCGGCCGGGATGCGGCAGCCATCGAAGTAGAGTTCCCTGGTCGGCGATCCCTTGATGCCCAGCTTGTGCTCGGGCGCGCCGAACGTGAAGCCCTCGTCGTCGGCGTCGACCACAAACGCCGAGATCCCGCCCGCCCCGGCCGACGGCTCGGTCACCGCCATCACCGTGTAGTACTTCGACACGCCCGCGTTGGTGATCCAGCGCTTGGTCCCGGTCAGCACGTAGCTGTCGCCATCCCTGACGGCCCTGGTCTTCATCGCCGCCGCGTCCGATCCCGCCTCCGGCTCCGACAGCGCATAGGAAAACATCGCCGCACCGGTCGCCACCGGCGGCAGGAACTTCTGCTTGAGCTCCGCCGAGCCGGACAGCAGCAGCGGCATCGTGCCGAGCTTGTTCACCGCCGGGATTAGCGAAGACGACGCGCACGCCCGCGCGACCTCCTCGATCACGATCACGGTCGCGAGCGCGTCAGCCCCAGAACCGCCGTACTGCTCAGGAATATGAACCGCGTGCAAATCAGCCTTCACCAGCGCATCGAGCGCTTCCTGGGGAAACTGCGCCGACTCATCCACCTTGGCCGCATGCGGCGCTATCTTTTCGGCCGCCAGCGCGCGTACCGACTCCCGCAGGGCCACGTGCTCGTCGGACAGGGCATAGGCAGGGAAATCAACGCTCATGCCCCGATGGTAGGGCAGCACCGCTGCTGCCTGCATAACGGCATCTATCAAGATCGTTTGCTGCAGCTGGGCCGTCAATCCATCGCCTCTGACCCGGCCTGTTGTCCTGCGCGGGTAAACCGCTGACTGCCCCTCCGCGTCGTTTGTGCAGCGGCTGCCGCGGACTGCTGGGTTTGTCGTGCCCGTCCCCCCCTGGGCTCGGGAGTCCGGCCGGGTCTCGCGGCAGCCGCCTGCCAGCCGTGCGCCGGGCTGTTGCCGGGGAGGGAAGCGCGCGACCAGGGCTGTGTGGGCGTGTCCGCCGACGATCGCGGGGGTCGCTCGCCGGTACGGCCCACTCGCGTGTGCCAGCCCGGACCTGCGGCGGGTCGGCCGATGGCTCCCGGTCCGGGTCAGGCGGGGTGAGACGATCCTGGCCGGCCCCGCGCCGCGGCAACGGCAGCCCTGGCTGACAGCCGGGTCACGGTCAGGTGCCCCGAGGCGGCGAACTGGAGCGTCAGCCCCTTGTCGGTGACGCATTCGACCCAGGTGCCATTCCGCCGCCCGTGGCCGTCAATGAACCGGACAGTGGCGAGAATGTGATCACTGGTGGAAATGACATCGCCCGCGCGCAGTTCGGCGGTGGTCACGGTTGCTGGTCCGGTCACGCCGCACCAAACTCCTCGTGCGAGGTACTCATACCGATGATCGTCGCGCCTGCCCGGCCGCGGCGCTGGCGATGTAGATCTAACTGCCTGTTATTCCGACATCACACAGAGTGCTACTTCGCGCCCTCGAGCTGGCGGCGGATATGACGTGGCAGCCGTGCGACGGCAGCGGACTTCGCGCAGTAAGTGTCCGGGCCAGGGCGGGCATGCGTCCGCACCGCCCGAGCGGCCATGATGGGCCGGTGAGCCAGGCCGACGTGCTCCTGTCGCCCGCTGGCACGCGGCTACTCGAGCAGCTGCGCGACGTTGCGGTGACTCCCAGCCGTGCGCTGTCCCTAGCGGCGGGGCTCCACTCGGAGTACCCGCCGGATCTGGTCGCCGCGGCGCTCACCCAGCAGGCGCTCCGCGCGGCGGCCCGGCAGAAGTTCAGCCATGCCGACGACATGCTGTTTACCAGGGCTGGCCTGGAGCAGGCGTCGTCAGAGCTGACCGCGGCACACAGCGCCCGCAGGTTCGCCGGGATAGATCTGGTCGCCGACTTGTGCTGCGGAATCGGCGGCAATCTGGTCGCGCTCGCTGCCGAAGCCCGCCGGGTCGTGGGCGTCGACAGGGACCCGGACACGCTGCGGTTCGCCGGCCACAACGCAGCCGTGAACGCTGTCCGGGACAAGGTCGCACTCGTCCGCGCCGACGTACGCGAGCTCGCTCTGAGCGACCGACGCGGACAGCCACTGGCGGCCATCTTCATTGACCCGGCGCGACGGTCTGGCGGACGCCGCATGCGGGCGGGGGACAGCGAACCGCCGCTCGGCTGGTGCCTCGACCTCGCCCGTCAGGTCCCGCGGGTCTGCATCAAGGCCGCGCCCGGCCTGCCGGGCGAGCGTGTCCCGGCCGACTGGGAATGCGAGTTCGTCGCCACCGGGCGGGCGCTGAAGGAGGCGCTGCTCTGGTCACCAGCGTTCGCCACGGCCCCACGCCGGGCCACGCTGCTGCCGACCGGGGCCACGCTCGTCGACAGACCGGGCGATCCGGTACCGGTCGCGGCTCCGGGTCAGTACCTGCTCGACCCGAACCCGGCCGTGACGAGAGCCGGTCTGGTGCAAGAGCTCGGCCGGGAACTTTCCGCATGGCAGCTAGACCCGGCGACCGCGTTCCTCTCGCTGGACAGGTACATCAGCACGCCGTTCGCCCGGACGCTGCGGGTGGTGGAGTCCATGCCCTGGCGTGAGCGCGCCGTCGCGCGCAGGCTCCGCGAGCTCAGCATCGGCACGGTCGACATCCGGCGCCGGGGACTCGCGGGGGACGTAGAGCTGATCCGGCGCCGCCTGGGGCTGCGCGGCGACCGGCGCGCGACCATCGCACTCACCAGGCGCGACGACCAGCCGTGGGGCCTGATCTGCGAGGACGTTGCTAATCCGGCAGCGGGCCCGGAGGGACCGAGCTGACCGCCAAGGGTCAGAGTTCGCTGCCCTTGCCGGTAGCGCCCGACGGAGGGTTCGGGTCTGCGCCGGCCCGCTGGACACTCAGCTTGGCCCGCAGCGCCTCACCCTTCGCCTGCGCTGCCGCTCGCAGCCCGGCCTGGAACTCCGCCATCCGGCGAGCCAGGACCGCATCGGTCACGGCAAGGATCCGGACGGCCAGCAGGCCCGCGTTCCTGGCACCTCCGACGGCAACCGTGGCGACCGGGATCCCGGCCGGCATCTGCACGATGGAGAGCAGCGAGTCCAGGCCATCGAGGTGCTTGAGCGGCACTGGCACCCCAATTACGGGCAGGGTCGTCACGGAGGCGAGCATTCCCGGTAGGTGCGCGGCACCGCCGGCGCCGGCGATGATCACCCTGAGGCCGCGGCCCGCGGCCGCCTGGCCATACGCGAGCATGTCCGCCGGCATGCGGTGCGCCGAGACCACATCAGTGGCCGAGGCCACCCCGAACTCCTCGAGCACCTCGACGGCGGCCTGCATCACCGGCCAGTCGGAGTCACTGCCCATGACCACACCCACGACCGGTCGCTCGCTCGACCGCGAGTCCTCGCTGGTCACGCTTCCTCGCTGCCGGTCGCGAGATAGCGGGCGGCCCTGGTCGCCCGGTCCCTGACCTCGGCCATATCGTCGCCGAGCGCGGTGACGTGGCCGACCTTGCGCCCGGGCCGGACTGGCTTGCCGTAGAGCTGGACCCTGACCGCAGGGTCGGCAGCCAGCACGTGGTTGAGTTTGCCGTGCAGGTCCGGGTCGTCGGCACCGAGCACGTTGGCCATGGCGACGCACGGCGCGGTCATCGTGGGCGAGCCGAGCGGGAGGTTCAGCACGGCGCGCAAATGCTGCTCGAACTGAGAGGTCCTGGCCCCCTCGATCGTCCAGTGCCCGCTGTTGTGCGGCCGCATCGCGAGCTCGTTCACCAGCAGGCCACCCTGCGTCTCGAACAACTCCACGGCCAGCAACCCGACCACATCCAGGTCCCTCGCCAGCCGCAGGCCCAGTGCAATGGCATCCTTGGCAAGCTGGCCGGCCAGCCCGGGCGCGGGCGCCAGGACCTCGCGGCAGATCCCGTCTTGCTGGACCGTCTGCACGACCGGGTAGGCAGCCCCGTGGCCGGAAGGAGACCGGGCGACCAGCACCGCGAGTTCGCGCTCGAAGGCCACATACTCCTCGGCGAACACCTCGATTCCGTGGGCGAGCACGTCCGCGATATCGGCGTAGCTGCGGCAGACCCAGACGCCGCGGCCGTCGTACCCGCCGGACACCGCCTTGAGCACGAGGGGCCAGTCCCACCGGTCGGCGAGGTCCTCGGCGTCGCCGAGGCTTGTCACTCGCTGGAAGCCCGGACATGGCACGCGGAGATCGCCCAGCCGCTTGCGCATGGCCAGCTTGTCCTGCGTGAACTGCAGCGCCGCAGGCGGCGGCGCCACCGCGTGGCCAGCGTCAACGAGCTCACGCAGCGCGTGCTGCGGGACGTGCTCGTGGTCGAAGGTCACCACGTCGCAGCCGATGGCGAAGGCAAGCAGGTCATCGCCAGACCGGTAGTCGCCGACTTCGGCGCCAGCGCTGACCTGGGCGGCGCTCTCGTCGGCGGCTGCGGCCAGCACGCGGAACTCGATGCCGAGCCCGATAGCCGCGGCAGCCGTCATCCTGGCCAGCTGCCCGGCTCCGACCATGCCCACGACGGGCTGGCGGGCCGCTTCCGCCGACCCAGCCGGCTCGACCGCGGTGGGCGCACTCTGCTGCTTCATTACGTGCCGTAGCCTACGGGCCGTTCGACGATGCCCGCGCGGCGGTCAGCCGTGCGAGCCCGGCTAGCCAGGACGTAACGCGGACGACTGCGCCTCGAGCCGGTCGAAGGCGCGCGCGAGGGCGTGCGGGAAGGTTCGCGGGTCGTCACCCGAGTCGGCCTGAGCGGCATAGAAACAGGCAAGACCGAGCTCGGCCGCCTGCCTCGCGATGGCCGCATCGGCACCCCAGCGGCGAAGCTGAGCCGTGAGCAGGTCGGCGTAGCGCCGCTGTTTGAGCAGGCTCCGGGCATAGAGCTCGGGGTGCTGGCGAACCAGGCGCTGATGCAGCTCATATTCGACGGGGTCGGACGTGATGTGGGCAATGAAAGCCGTGACGAGCGCCCGCACGCTACGCAGGGCGGCCGACAGCGACGACCCGATGGCTGCGGCAGGCGCACCCACGCCTGCCACGGCGTCTGCCGACTCACGATCGGGCTCAGGGAACAGCACCTCCTGCTTGTCCCCGAAGTACCGGAAGAAGGTCGTCCGGCCGACCTCGGCCCGCTCGGCGATCTCGGTGACGCTGACCTGGTCGAACCCGCGCTCACTGAACAACTCCAGGGCTGCCTTGCGGATCGCGTCTTCGGCGCGCCGCCGCTTACGGTCCCGGAGCGACCCTGGCTGGGAGGCGCCTTCCGTCATGACCCTCAGCATACCCGCGCTTGACACCGAGAACCTCTCGGTTTCTAATCCCTAATGGAACTAAGTACCAAAACTGGGAGTGCGAGTCATGAACGCTGAGCTAGACGTTGCCGCAGCCACCAATCGATTCCTGGACCTCCTCGAGGCGGGCGACCGCGCCGGAGTGGGCAGGATGCTCCATCCCGACGTGGTCTGGAGCGCCCTGATGACGGCGAGCGGGGATGCAGGCGACGCCGACCGGGCTGAGGGCATAGCCGCGTTCCAGAGCCGCATCAACTCGATCGCCGCCCTGAACCGGTCGGCTCGGTTCACGGACCGGCGGGTGACCACCTCCGCAGCCGGGCTCACGACGTTCGTGCAGACCCAGGGCGACTTCCGCACCACGGACGGCAGGCCCTATCGCAATGTGTACGTGTTCCGCTTCGACTGGCGCGACGGCAGGATCGTGAGCTGGGAGGAGTACGCAAATCCCATCACCATCCTGCGCACGTTCCCGGCCGTGTACGGCGAGCTCCTCCGTCAGCTGACTGGCTAGTGCCCCGGTCGGCCAGCGATGGCGTCCGGTCGGTCGGTGGAAGCGCATGGCGATGCCCGGGCAGCAGTCGCCGCTACCGGCAACAGCAGAGCCTGGCAGCGGCCGGCCTAGGCCGGCCCTGCCACCGCGGGCTGCTCCTCCACGTCCGCCGTGGCGTGCGGCAGGAACAGGGCGAACACGGCCGGACGGGGCCGGACGAGCACCACCTGGCCGCCGTCAGCCGCGGCGATCGTCCGCGCGAGCGCGAGCCCGAGACCGGTACCGTTCGGTGACCCACTGACACTCCGCTCGAAGATCCGGGGTGCGAGCTCGGCAGGCACCCCGCTCCCCTCGTCGCGTACCTCAATGACGACGGACCGCCGGGTCCGCGACGTCCTGATCGTCACCGTGCCGGCGCCGTGGACGAGCGCGTTGTCCAGCAACGTGGCGATCACCTGCGCGGCGCCGCCAGGGGTCGCGAACGCCAGTAGTCCCTTCTCGCCCGCGATAGCCAGCCGCCGGTTCAGCCGGCGGAACGCCGGCTCCCACTCGATCACCTGCTGCCCGATGATGTCGTCGACGCTGGCCACGGTTGGCGACCCGGCTTTGCTCCGCCGCGCCCGGCCCAGCAACTGACCGACCACGTCGGCGAGCCGCTCGGTCTGGGCGAGCGCCGCGGCGCCCTCCTCCCGGACGACGTCGGGGTAGTCGGCCGCCGCCATCATCTCCTCCAGCCGCATCGACAGCGCCGTCAGCGGCGTCCTGAGCTGGTGCGACGCATCGACGGCGAAGTCGCGCTCCGCCGACAGCAGATCGTTGATGCGCTGTGCCGAGCCATCGAGCCCCTCAGCCACCCGATCCAGCTCCTGGATCCCGTACCGCCGGCCGAGCGGGCCGGTGTCCCCGAGCCCCAGCCGGTCAGCCGCGCGTGCCAGTTCCTCGAGCGGCCGGGCCAGGCGCCGCGCGTAGAGCAGTCCGAGCACGACGGCGATGCCGACGGCCGCCAGCGCCACCGCGGCAACGAGCAGCAGTTCCTTGGTGAGGTTGCCCGACAGGTAGCTGTCGTCTGCCTCTACCGTCACCGCGAACAGCGGCACGCTGGGGTTGTTGCCCTGACCTTCGGTCGCGGTAGCGAGGCGGTAATCCCGTGGCCCCGGCCAGACGCCGGTCCTGGCCAGCGTCGTCCCGTTCAGCTGGACGATCACATACCGGCCGGCGAGCCCTCGGCCGAGTTGGGCGGCGTAGCTGGCGTCGATCGGCTGCTGAGCCGTATAGCGCTGGTAGAGGTCCGAGACCAGCGCCTGAGCATCCTTGTGCAGCGCGTTATTCGCGTCATCGACCTGGAGACGGCCAAGCACGAAGCCGAGGGGAATGCCAAGCGCCAGCACGGCCGCGATCGCGACCGCCAGCATCGATATCAGCAGCCGCCGTTGCATTGCCCATGCTCCCGCCACCCTGCGCCTGCCACCATAAGACCCCAGCAGGAAGGTTAGTCGCCGCGCTCAAATCTGAACCCGACGCCGCGCACCGTCGTGATGTACTGCGGGTTGTGCGCGTCGTCGCCAAGCTTGCGGCGCAGCCACGAGACGTGCATGTCGAGCGTCTTAGTGGAGCCCCACCACTTGGAGTCCCAGACCTGGCGCATGATCTGCTCGCGGGTGACGACCTTGCCAGCCTCGGCGACCATGAGCGCGAGCAGGTCGAACTCCTTGGACGTCAGCTCGATCTCGGTGTCACCGAGCCAGGCGCGGCGAGCGTCGGTGTCCACCCGCACGCCCTGCACCGTCTTGGTCTCCGATGCCCCGCGGCGCAGCAGCGCCCGCACCCTGGCCAGCAACTCGGCCAGTCGGAACGGCTTGGTGACGTAATCATCGGCGCCCGCGTCGAGGCCAATCACGGTGTCGACCTCGTCGGCTCGCGCCGTCAGGATCAGCACCGGCACCGACTGGCCCGCGGACCTGATGCGGCGGCAGACCTCAAGCCCGTCGATCTTGGGCAACCCAATATCGAGGACTATGAGGTCGATGGCTCCGTTCCTGGCGGCCTCGAGCGTCCCTGGACCGTCGGCCGCCACATCCACGTCGTAACCCTCGCGCCGCAGCGCGCGAGCGAGTGGCTCCGAGATCGCCGGATCATCCTCGGCGAGCAATACGCTGGTCATGACATTGATGGTAGGGCCGATCTGGCGAATGTCAGCCCGCTACACGCCCCGAGGCCGATGTCTTGGTGCCCGCTTGACCTTGCGCAGCGTAATCTAAAGACTTCATTAGGTTACGGAACGGAGCAACTCGGCCCCTCCGGCCGGCTGGCGCCGTCCGGAGGCCTATCCCGGCCGAACTCAGACCGGCGTCACGCCGTGCCGACGCCGTGAGAACAAACGGTCCTTGCCCCGGGCGGCGGCGAACCGCCGGACTAGCTGGGCGCGGAGGTCTTCCGGCTCGATGACGTCGTCGACCACCAGCTCACTCGCGAGTCTCAGCACGTCGATGTCAGCCTCATACTCGGCGCGCAGCCGCTCGGTCTCCGCCTGTCGCTCGGTCTCGGACGCCAGCGCCGCCAGGCGGTTGTAGTACACCGCGTTCACGGCGGCCTCGGCGCCCATGACGGCGATCTTCGCGGTCGGCAGGGCCAGCGTGGCGTCCGGTTCGAAGCCCGGCCCGGCCATCGCGTACAGGCCCGCTCCGTAGGCCTTGCGCACGATCACGGAGATCTTGGGCACAGTGGCCTCCGATACGGCGCTGATCATCTTCGCGCCGTGCCTGATGATGCCCTGGCGCTCGACCGCCGTGCCGACCATGAAGCCCGGTACGTCGGCCACGAAGAGAAGTGGCAGGTTGAACGCGTCGCAGAGCTGGATGAAGCGCGTGGCCTTGTCGGCCGAGTCCACGAACAGCACGCCGCCTTTGAACATGGGGTTGTTCGCGACAACGCCGATGGGCTGGCCGTCCAGGCGGGCGAAGCCAACCACGATCTCTCTCGCCCAGAGCGCGTGGATCTCGAACAGCGACCCAGCGTCCACGATGCCGCGCACGTACCTGCGCATGTCGAACGCCTGCCGTTCGCTGACTGGCACCATGGCACGCAGGTCGATCGGCTCGGGGGCGGAGCCGACCGCGGCCGGGGCCGCGAGGCGCCAGTTGCCGGGCAGGTAGGAAAGGTAAGACCGGACGGTGGCGATGGCGTCAGCCTCGGATGAGGCTAGGTAATGCCCCACTCCGGAGACCGAGCAGTGCATCCGCGCGCCGCCCATCTCCTCCAGCGTCGTCTGTTCGCTGACCACCATCTCGACCATGCGCGGACTGCCGAGGTACATCGAGGCGTTGCCGTCGACCATGGCCACGAAGTCGCAGAACGCCGGGATGTAAGCGCCACCCGCCGCCGACGGCCCGAACAGCGCACAGACCTGCGGGATCGAGCCGGACGCTCGCACCTGGGTGTGGAAGATCTTGCCCGCGCCCCGGCGACCAGGGAACATCTGCACCTGGTCGGTGATCCGGGCCCCAGCCGAGTCGACGAGGTAGATCATCGGGACGCCGGTGCTGTAAGCCTGCTCGATCACGCGGATGATCTTCTCGACCGTTCGGGCCCCCCACGAGCCGGCCTTGACGGTCGAGTCGTTGGCCATCAGCGCCACCGGCCGACCGTCGATCGTGGCCGTGCCGGTGATGACGCCGTCGGCAGGCAGGTCGCCCGCCAGCTCGTTGGCGAATGCGCCGTCCTCCGTGAACGAACCCGAGTCGATGAGGAGCTCGATCCGGTCTCTTGCGAAAAGCTTGCCCGCCGCGGCGGCTTGCTCGTGGTAGCGCTCGGCGCCGCCGCGGGAGATCCTGGCCCTGATCTCGGCCAGCTCAGGATGTCCGGCCGGGTGCTCCTGACCGGCAGCGCCGGCCGCTGCTTCTTCTGTAGCACTCACGCTCGCGAGGGTACGTGAAGTGCGCACGGGACGGCGGGAGCGGTACCGCCGTCCCGTGCGCACGCTTTCTTGCGGCGGGGCGACTGCTACGTCACGTGCAGGCTGACGCCGAGCAGCAGCAGCGGCCACAGGAAGACGGCCAGTGCGACCGTCACCGCCAGCTTCAAGATGGCCACCGTGATGTAGGCATGGGTCCACGCGATGATCAAACCCACGATGACCCAGACGATGAACAGCCAGCTGAATTTGTGTCGAGCCATTGTTTTGACTCTCCGTTCCGCCGAGGGGGCTATCGGCAGCCGGTAAGTCACCTGCAGGATGCGGATCAAACATGGAAAGGCCGGCGGCCCAGGCGGTCAGACCGGGACGACCCGGGATCGCGGTCCGGCGCGGAGAACCTGGGACGGCAGCACGCGGCCGATGATTCGCTCCGCGTCGGCTGCCGCGTCGATGAGCGCATCCAGGTCGATGCCGGTGGCGACGCCCATGTCTTCGACCATGTGGACGAGTTCCTCGGTCGCGATGTTGCCAGTGGCGCCGGGTGCGTAGGGGCAGCCGCCCAGACCGCCCACCGACGCGTCGAAGTCGGCCACGCCCATCTCCAGTGCCGCCAGCACATTGGCCAGGCCGGTACCCCGGGTGTTGTGGAAGTGCAGGTTCAGGGCAGCGTCCGGCTGCGCGGACCGGAATTCGCCGACGAGCCGCTGCACCCTGCCTGGCGTCGCCATTCCGGTCGTGTCGCCAAATGAAACGCTGTCCGCGCCGTCCGCGATGGCGCGGCTCGCGACGGCGACGACTCGATCCACTGGCACGTCGCCCTCGTAAGGGCAGCCCCAGGCAGTTGAGACGATGACCTGGCAGCTGACTCCCTTGTCGTGCGCCAGCTGGATAATTTCCGCGATCTCGTCGAGGGACTGGGCCGTGCTCCGGTTCACGTTCTTGCGGTTGTGCGTATCCGACGCGGATACCACGGCCTCGAGCTCAGCGAGCCCGCTGTCCAGTGCGCGCACGGCGCCGCGCGCGTTTGGTACCAGCGCCGAGTACCTGACCTGGTCGGCACGCTTGATCCGCTGCCACACCTCGTCCGCGTCGGCCATCTGCGGGATGACGTCGGGCCGGACGAAGGACACGGCCTCGATCCGCTGCACGCCGGTCGCCGATAGCCGATCGATCAGCTCGATTTTCGCCGAGGTGGGAACAGGATCCTCGTTCTGCAGCCCGTCGCGCGGGCCAACTTCCCTGACCGAGATCAGGCGCGGTAGCTCTGCCACTCGTTCAGGCTAACCCGCGCCGCGTCCTACTGCTGTTCCCTGGCCAGCCGTTGCTGCTCGTCCTCCACGAGCTGGAACAGGACGGACTGAACGCGCTGCACGTGCGGAATCTCGGTCAGGACGAGCTGCCCGTGTTCCCCCATCGACTCGACCACCAGGCGGCCGCACGCGAGGAGCCGATCCAGCGGGCCCTGCGCGAACGACACGTCGCTAATGCGCATCAGGGGGAAGTCCCGGCCCCTCCTGGTGAGGATGCCGGTCCGCAGCCGCAGCCGGCGCGTGGTCAGCTCGTAGCTCGTGGTCCGCCAGCGCAGCAGCGGGACAGCGGTGAAGGCCACGATGATCACCAGCGCAACGGCTCCGAGGGCCAGCCGCACCAGCGCTCCGTCGTGCACCGACGGCAGCACGATGAGCACAGCAAGCAGCGCGACGACGGTCGCGGCGAGGATGAGCAGCGGCCGCAGCACCGTCTTCCAGTGCGGGTGGAGGCGCATGATCAGCCGCTCTCCCCCGACGAGACCGGCCGTGCTGCTCATAAACCACATGGTTGCACGCAACCCGCATTTCCGCGCGCGGCTCGCCTCAGCAGCGTCGCCGGTCTCATCCGGGCGGGCCGCAGGTCAGCGCACGTGCACCACGTCGCCCGCGCTGACCGCGTGCACGCCGTCCGGGCCGGTCACCATCAGCCGTCCGGCGTTGTCCACGTCAACAGCGCGGCCGGCCAGTATTCCGCCACTAGGCAACTCGACCCGAACGTCACGACCGACAGTCGAGCAGGCGCGCAGGTACGCGGCGCGGAGGCCGGACGTGCTGGCGTCGCCTGGCGGATCCGCGCCAGTCCAGCGCAGGTACCACACCTCAAGCTCCCGCAGGGCGGCCGTGAGGATGGCCTGCCGGTCCAGGGTCGCGGCACCCGCGAGCAGCAGCGATGTCGCGAGCCCGGATGGCAACTCCGAGCGCGCCGAGCTGACGTTGAGGCCGATGCCGACCACGATCGCGTCACCGGCTTGCTCAGCGAGGATTCCCGCCAGCTTGCGCTGGCCATCGGTTCCGCCGGCCAGCACGTCGTTGGGCCATTTCAGGTCAGCCTCGACGGCCGCCTGCGTGCGGAGCGCCGTCGTGATAGCCACGCCGGTCAGCAGGGGAAGCCACCCGCGGCTTCCCCCGGGCACCTCGGTCGGGCGCAGCAGCACCGAGAAAGTCAACCCGGCGCCCGGCTGGCTCTCCCAGGTCCGGTCGAGCCGGCCCCGGCCGGCTGTCTGCTCTTCCGCGACCAGCACCGAGCCAGCGGCGACTCCCGCCCTGGCCGCGGCCAGCAAGTCCGCGTTCGTGGAGCCGGTGCTCGGCACCACCTCGACGGCTGTGAACAACGCCGACCCGGCCAGCACCGCCGCCCGCACGGCCTCGGCCGACAGCGGTCGCCGGGACTGTGGCTCTGCCTCGCTCATGCCGTCTCCGGTCCTGGTGTGCTCCGTTTCATGACGGCAGCCTGCCACCCGAATCGCTGCGATCGCAGCTGCAGCGGACAAGGCCGCGGCGCGGCCGGCCGACGTCGCCCGGTAGTTCTGCCCTACCCTGTCCGGCATGGCGAACGACGTATCCGCGTCGGCCGACCGCCCCGCGGCCGCCGCTGCCTCCGGACCCGGCACTGACGCGCCGGACTTGCACACCACCGCGGGCAAGCTTGCCGACCTCGACCGGCGCCGATCCGAGGCGGTGCACGCGGGCGCTGCCCGCCAGGTTGAGCGTCAGCACGCCAAGGGGAAGATGACCGCACGGGAACGGATCGATGCGCTGCTGGACGCGGGATCGTTCTTCGAGTTCGACGAGCTCGCCAGGCACCGTGCCACGGACTTCGGGATGGCCGCCAGCCGCCCCTACAGCGACGGCGTGGTGACCGGATACGGCACCATCGACGGTCGCCCGGTCGCTGTATTCAGCCAGGACTTCACGGTCAACGGCGGATCGCTCGGCGAGGTCTTCGGCGAGAAGATCGTCAAGGTGATGGATTACGCACTGCGGACTGGCTGCCCGATGATCGGCATCAATGACAGCGGCGGGGCGCGCATTCAGGAAGGGGTGGTAGCGCTCGGCCTGTACGGCGAAATCTTCTACCGGAACGTCATCTCCTCCGGCGTCATCCCGCAGATCTCGCTGATCATGGGCCCGTGTGCGGGCGGCGCGGTCTATTCCCCCGCCATCACCGACTTCACCCTGATGGTCACCGGCACCTCCTACATGTTCATTACTGGCCCCGATGTCATCAAGACGGTGACTGGCGAGGAGGTCAGCCAGGAAGACCTCGGCGGCGCACACGCGCACAACGTGAAGTCCGGGGTGGCCCACTATCAGGCGACCGATGAGCAGGACTGCCTGGAGTTCGCCAGAGAGCTGCTCTCTTACCTGCCGTCGAACAATCTGGACGAGCCCCCGGCTGGGCCCGCGCCAGCGGACCCGGCGACCGCGCTCGAGATCACCGCGACCGACGTCGAGCTGGACACGCTGATCCCAGACTCGCCACGGCAGCCGTACGACATGCACGCGGTGGTCCGGCACGTGCTTGACGATGACGAGTTTCTTGAGATCCACGCGGGCTTCGCGCCGAACATCATCGTGGGCTTCGGCCGGGTCGATGGCTTTTCGGTCGGGGTCGTTGCGAACCAGCCGATGCACTCGGCCGGAACACTTGACATCGATGCTTCGGAGAAGGCGGCGCGCTTCGTCCGCACTTGTGACGCATTCGGCATCCCGGTGCTGACGTTCGTGGATGTGCCAGGTTTCCTGCCCGGTACTGGCCAGGAGTGGGGCGGGATCATCCGCCGCGGCGCGAAGCTGATCTACGCGTACGCCGAGGCCACGGTGCCGAAGATAACGGTCATCACGCGCAAGGCCTACGGCGGCGCTTACGACGTCATGGGCTCAAAGCACCTCGGCGGAGACATCAATCTGGCCTGGCCCACCGCGCAGATCGCAGTGATGGGCGCCGATGGCGCCGTCGACATCCTCTACCGGCGCGAACTCGCCGCGGTCGACGACCAGCAGGCCCGCTCTGAGCTGCGCAGCGAAAAGATCGCTGAGTACGAGGACAGGCTGTTCAACCCGTATATCGCAGCCGAACGCGGCTACGTCGACGCGGTCATCCGGCCGGCCGAGACGCGATCGCAGGTGACCCGCGCGCTGCGCGCGCTCCGAACGAAGCGTCAGACGCTGCCACCGAAAAAGCACGGGAACATCCCGCTGTAGCCACCGTGTGAGCGCACCAGCGGCCGGGTAGCGGTTGCGCCCATCTGGCTCTCATCAACCGAACGTAACCCTCCGATTGCGCTGCGGTATCGGCTGCCACCGCGTCTGCGGTCCGTCGAGCGGTTAGAGTCGTGAGTACTATGACGGAATCTGGCCAGCCGCTACCGCTGCTGTCCCGCTACGCGATCATGGTCGACGTCGGGTACATCTACGCGGCCGCCGGAGAGCTCTTGTTCAGCGCGAGCTCGCGGCGAGAGTACCGGGTCGATGCCGACAAGTTGATTCAGGCCCTAATCCGGCATGCGGAGGGCCAGGTACCGGGGGACTTGCTGCGGGTCTACTGGTACGACGCGGCTAGGGACCGGGTGCCGACGATCGACCAGCGGGTCATCGCCCAGATGCCGTGGGTGAAGCTGCGGCTGGGCAACCTGAACGCGCGCGGCCAGCAGAAGGGCGTCGATGCCCAGATTCGGGCCGATATGGAGGCTCTGGCCAGGCACCGGGCGATCACTGACGGAATCCTGGTCGCCGGGGACGAGGACATGGTGCCGGCGGTCGAGGCGGCCCAGGCGTTCGGCGTGCGCGTGCACCTTTGGGGCGTTGAGCCGCCGTACGGCACCAACCAGGCAGAGCGGCTGGTCTGGGAGTCGGACACCGTCGAAGTGCTGGAGCGGTCGTTCGTCGAGCCGTACTTCACCCGTCAGCTCGCCGAGCCTGCCGCTACGACCACCGGAGACCAGGGGCCGGCCAGGGTTCCGACCGTGGCGTCGCCGGTCGTGCAGGCCGCCCCGTCGCCTGCCCAGCTGTTCGGCGAGCGGCACATCAGCCGACCGTTCTCCCGGCCGCTTCCGGTCACTCACCTGTCGTCCGCACGCCTTGGCCCGGACCGAGAGCGGGTCGAGGAGGCGGGCGAGCACGTCGCGCAGAAGTGGATCCTCACGAGGGGCGAGGACAACATCCGGGATCTGCTGCCCGGCCCGATCCTCCCCCCGGTTATTGACAAGGAGCTGCTCGTCGAAGCCGAGAAGGAACTCGGCCTGTCGCTTCGCTCCTATCAGGAAGCGCGGGAATGGCTCAGGGACGCATTCTGGGCCAGGGTTCACCGCCAGTTCGGCCTCGGCGTCGGCAAGTCGAAGGGCTGAGGCAGCGGTGCCGGAGCTGCATCCTTGCCAGCCGCCGCCGCCGCTGGTCTCGGTGGTGCATGGCCATCCCACCGCCGACGAACTTGCCGTGCTGCTCGCTGTGCTCGCTACCCGGCCTGCCCCCCGCGCTGCGCCGCGGATCAGCCGGTCCCTGTGGTCCTCGCCGGGCCGGGCGCTCCGGGCACCGGACTTCCCCGGCCCTGGCGCCTGGCGCGCGAGCGGGTTGCCTCGGTAGCGCGGCCAACGGCGATGCTGCCGACCTTCCCGCTGCAGACGCGGCCGCCCTCGCAGCGACCACCTCACCTAGACTCCTCACAGTCGAAATGAGGAGACAACGCACGTGCGCAAGGTCCTGATCGCAAACCGGGGCGAAATCGCGGTTCGCATCGCACGGGCGTGCCGGGACCATGGGCTGGTCAGCGTCGCTGTCTACGGCGAAGCCGACCTGAATGCCCTGCACGTGACCATGGCTGACGAAGCGTACGCGCTCGGCGGCCAGAGCGCGGCGGAGAGTTACCTCAGCATCGCCAAGATCATCCGCGCGGCGGCAGTGAGCGGCGCCGACGCCGTACACCCTGGCTACGGGTTCCTCGCCGAGAACGCTGACTTCGCGCGTGCAGTCATCGACGCGGGGCTCACCTGGATCGGTCCGCCACCTGCGGCCATCGATGCGCTCGGGGACAAGGTGCGGGCCAGGCACATCGCCCAGCAGGTCGGCGCGCCGCTGGCGCCCGGCACTGACGGACCGGTCAGCGGAGCGGACGAGGCAATCGCGTTCGCGACCGAGTACGGGCTGCCAATCGCGATCAAGGCAGCCTTCGGCGGCGGCGGACGCGGCCTTAAGGTCGCCACAACGCTCGAGGAAATTCCGAGCCAGTTCGAGTCTGCGGTCCGCGAGTCGGTGGCGGCATTCGGCCGCGGCGAGTGCTTCGTCGAGCGGTACCTCGACAAGCCGCGGCACGTCGAGACGCAGTGCCTGGCCGACTCCCACGGCAACGTCGTGGTCGTGTCGACCAGGGACTGCTCGCTCCAGCGCCGCCACCAGAAGCTGGTCGAGGAGGCACCCGCGCCGTTCCTGACAACCGAGCAGGACAAGCAGCTGCGAACGGCGTCGGCAGACATCCTGCGGGCGGCCGGCTATGTCGGTGCCGGAACGTGCGAGTTCCTCGTCGCGGCGGACGGCACGGTCTCGTTCCTGGAGGTAAACACGCGGCTGCAGGTCGAGCACCCGGTCACCGAGGAGGTCACCGGCATCGACCTCGTGCGCGAGATGTTCAGGATCGCGGACGGCGAGCCGCTGAGCTTCAGTGATCCGGAAGTTCGCGGGCACTCGATCGAGTTCCGGATCAACGCCGAGGACGCTGGCCGCGGGTTCCTGCCCGCTCCGGGTACCATCACCGGCTGGCGCGAGCCCGCCGGCCCCGGCGTGCGGCTCGACGCCGGGTATACCGCCGGGATGACGGTGCCGCAGGCGTTCGACTCGCTGATCGCCAAGCTGATCGTGACGGGCGCAACGCGAGTGCAGGCGCTGGAGCGATCCCGCCGGGCGCTCGCCGAATTCGAAATCGACGGCATGCCGACGGTGCTGCCGTTCCACCGGGCCGTCGTGGCTGACCCAGCGTTCACCGATGAGCCGTTCCGCGTGCACACGCGCTGGATCGAGACCGAGTTTGCGGGAGATATTCCGCCGTATCAGGCGGACGCCGATAGCCAGCCCGGTGCCATCGGATTGCGCGAGCGAGTCACAGTGGAAGTGGGCGGCAAGCGCATCGAGGTGACGCTGCCGGCCGGACTCGGCGGTCTCGCCGGCCCAGCCGGCCTGACGCCGCCAGTCAGACAGCCACGGTCGGGCGGCCGCCGCGGTCCGGTCTCCCCTGGCGGCGTTCCGGCCGGCGACGAGCTAGTGAGCCCCATGCAGGGCACGATTGTGAAGATCGTGGCCGCCGACGGCGCACACGTCGAGGCCGGCGAAACAGTCGTCGTGCTCGAGGCCATGAAAATGGAGCAGCCGCTCACCGCACACACGGCCGGAACGGTCACGGGGCTGAGCGTCACCGTCGGCCAGACCGTATCCGCCGGAGCCGTGATCTGCCAGCTGCGCGGATGACCAGACTGTCCGGCGATCCCGGTCCCTTGCGCTGGCTGAGGTTCGCAGCCGGCTTCAAGCTGCCCGCCGAGAACCGGGACTGGGTCAGGCATGAGCTCACCGACGCTGGCTGGCGCGGCCGTACCGTGCTGCGGCATCTCGCCGTGATCATCCCGGTGTGCGTGGTGGTCGCCGTGGTGCTGCTCGTCCTGTCACCCGCGCCCGCATGGTTCGCGGTGATGATGGTGGTGCTGATCCTCTGCGGCAGTGTGTTCAGCGTCGCGGCCTACGCCGACGACCTCCGCGGGGCGCGGCTTCGCCAGCACGGGCTCGACGTGCCCGATGACCCGGACCTCGGTCGCCCGTCGCACTAGGCAGACACCGCGCGGCCGCGCCGGGATGGTCCTGGCCCGACAGCCGCCTGATGGGCCCGGCCACGAAGAGATGGGGCTCCCCGCCCGCTACGCGATGGCCCCGCGGGCGTACCGGGTGCACAGTTGCTCCAGCTCCCTGGCCTTGTCGTCGAAATCGGGATCGGGGGCCCAGCCACTGACAAGCGGAGCCCGCAGCATCACCGTGCGTCCGTCGGACCGGACAACCGAGATGCTGGCGAGGCGCGACATCCCGCGTCCGACGGCGGGGAGTTTGTCGCTGGCCAGTCCCTGGACGCTCGCGCGCGCGTACTGAGTAGTGCCGAACTGCTCCCCCAGCCCCATCCGGTCCGAGCCGAAGGCCGTGACCTCGATGTCGCGCACCTGGTCCCACGGCACGAAGTGATTGAAGTACCCATGGATCTCGATGCCCCGGCTCGTCACCCTGGTCCGGAACCGGCCGCGCCACAGATAGCTGACACCAAAGAACAGTGCGAGGGCGCCGAAGACGAACGCACCTGCCTTCAGGAGCACCAGCGGAGCGACGGCGCACACGATAGTCAGCACCGCCAGCATGATGAACCTGAGCAACGCGGGCCGCCGGTACTGCGGGGTGAGCCGATAGTCGATGGGCGGTCCGTGGAACGGCTGCGCGCTCCCCGCCTGGTACTCCCGACGCCGCTTCATCATCGCTCTCCGCAGGCTTCACTCAGCAGCGTATGCCTGAGGAGCCGACGCGGCGAAGCTCAGTCGGGGCTGACCTCGACGGGCTGCATGAGCCTGCGGGCGGCCTCGGTGACGCTGCCCGACAGCGAGGGATACACCGCGAACGTCTGCGCGACGTGGTCGACCGTCAGGTGCCGCTCGACCGCGAGCGAGACGGCCAGGATCAGCTCGCTGGCCCGCGGCGCGACGATGACGCCACCGAGCACCGTGCCGCTACTGCGACTGGCAATGAGCTTGACGAAGCCCTCGCGGATGTCCTGCATCTTCGCCCGCGGGTTAGTCGCGAGCGGCAGCTTGACCACGACGGCGTCCGGGAGGTCGCCGGCCACCACCGCCTTCTCGGGCACACCGACGGTGGCGATCTCTGGTTCGGTGAAGATGGTCGCGGCCACGTTGGTGAGGCGCAGCGGCTTGACCGCCTCGCCCAGCGCGTGCCACATCGCGATCCGGCCCTGCATGGCCGCGACCGACGCGAGCATGAGCACACCGGTGCAGTCGCCGGCGGCGTACACGCCGGGCGCCGACGTGCGCGACACCTTGTCGACCCGGACGAACCCGTGGTCGTCCACCTCCACGCCTGCCTCGGCCAGGCCGAGGCCGCTGGTGCATGGCACCATCCCGACAGTCATCAGGCAGTGCGTGCCGCGAACGGACCGGCCATCGCTCAGGGTCACCGTCACGCCGTCACCGTCACGGCTGACGCGCTCCGCCCTTGACCGGCTGAGCACCGTCATGCCGCGGCGCCGGAAGACGTCCTCGACCACCATCGCCGCGTCCGCGTCCTCGTTCGGCAGCACTCGGTCGCGCGAAGAAACGAGGGTCACCTGCGACCCGAGGGCCTGGTACGCGCTGGCGAATTCCGCGCCGGTCACGCCGGACCCGACGACGACCAGCTCGGCAGGAAGCTCAGTGAGGTCATACAACTGCCGCCAGGTAAGGATCCGCTCGCCGTCGGGCACCACGCCGGGCAGCTCCCGCGGCTCCGCACCGGTGGCGATCAGCACCGCGTCCGCTTCGACCCTGGCGTCGCCGGCCACCACCGTCCGTGGCCCGACGAGGCGGCCGGTACCCGAGATGACCTTCACGCCGTCAGCGGCAAGCCGCGATGCGACGTCGGCGGATTGAGCTCGGGCCAGCGCTCGCACCCTGGCGTACAGACGCGGAGCGTCGATATGCACGGCTCCGTTCCGGCCAGAATTGATCTCGAGGCCCAGGCCCGATGAGGCGTCGAGGGCAGCCATCATCCCTGAGCTGGCGATCAGCGTCTTGGACGGCACGCAGTCGGTGAGCACGCAGGCGCCGCCCGGGCCTTCCCGCTCAACGACGGTGACCTCGGCACCCAGCTGCGCAGCGACCAGGGCGGCCTCATAGCCGCCCGGACCACCACCCATGATTGCGATCCTGGCGTGCGGATGGCTCACACCTTCTGATTGTGGCCCATCGGCGTCGGCCGGCCGGCATCGGCACCGCGGCGCCGCACGGCCAGGTTCGCCAGCCGGCCGTGCAGCCTTGCTCGTACGCTTATCTGACGTGACCACCTACGCCGCCTACGCCGGCAACATGGACCCGGCGCTCATGGCCAGAAGGTGCCCGCACTCGCCGCAGCGGGCCACGGGCTGGCTCGAAGGCTGGCGGCTGACGTTCGGCGGCGAGGACCTCGGCTGGGAGGGCGCGCTGCCCACCGTCGTCGAGGACCCCGACGAGCGGGTATTCGTGACGCTGTACGAGATGACCGAGCCGGACGAGGAGCAGCTGGACCAGTGGGACGGCGCGTCGCTCGGCTACTACCGCAAGTCCAAGGTCAGGGTCAGCACGCTCGACGGTGACGTGGTCGCGTGGCTCTATGTGCTCAACGACTACGAGGGCGGCCTGCCGTCGGCCAGGTACATCGGCATGATGGCCGACGCGGCCGAGGCAGCCGGAGCGCCAGCCGACTACGTGGAGTCGCTCCGCGCCCGGCCCTGCACGTCGATCGGCGGCTAGGGCACGCGCGCGGCCGGCGCGGTCACTTGCCGAGGACCAGGCCAAGCAGCAACGCGGCGGGCACCAGCACGTAGGCAATCGGCAGCCACGCCCAGGCGCTCTCCAGCACCGCGGTCGGCACGCCGCGCTGCTTGGCCTCGGTGCAGCGCCGTCCGATCTCGGCCGCCATCACCTGGACGATGTCCTGCCTGGCCAGTGCCTGCGCATCAGCGGGCGCGCGGCGGCCAGCACTGCCGTACACCCTGGCCCGGTCTCGATCCGCGCGCATCTGGGTTTTCATGCGTGAGCGGCGGCCGGAGTACAGCGCCCAGCAGTAGATGGTCTTGTCTTTCTTCGGCGTCGGCCGCGTGCAGCTGAACTCGACCGAGTCGCCGAGGTATACGCCCTCGAGCGCACCCCATCGGATCCGGTGATCACGGAACGGGTTGTGGACCAGGACGCCATCGTCGTCGGCCAGCACCCTGGGCCGCAGCGTGCAGGCGTAGACGATGGCGGTAACCCCGAGCAGGCCCGCAACGAGCTCGAGGGAGAAGTAGTCGTGATCGGGAATCGCGATCTGGGCCACGTTGAAGATTGCGAACACGACCCACGCCCACCAGATGACGAACGGCGTGCCGCGGCGAAAGACCGCCCGGCCGTCGGCCGCCGACTTCCACGGCAGCCGGCTTGCCATCGTCCGCGCGGGCGTGGTCTGCCCGAAGCCCGGCTCGCTCGCCGCTTGCGGGCGGACTGGGCCATCGCCGAAACCGGGCAGGCTGCCCGCTACCTGATCGGTTGCCGAATCGGCTGGTGACCAGTCGGGCCGGTCGGCCGCAGGCACGGCAGGCTTGTCCGGTCGCGCGGGCGCATCATCGTGCTGCGACGACACGGGCCACTCCAGGTACTCAGCTCGGGGGGTTAGTCGGGCCCGACCAGCCGACTGCGAGGTTCGCTCGCAGCACGGTCGCGAGACGGTAGCCCAGCAGACCTTCCGGCATGCCGACCGCCGCCGAGGTCCAGGCACCTACTCTATGCGCACCGGCGCGTGCCCAGGTCCGGTCCGTGCCGCGCGGCCGCAAGGCTGGCCACAGCCCGCCGGGCGAACCGAGGCGGCGGGCGGCGAGCGGCGGAGGCGGTCAGGCTAACAGGGCCTCGGCCACCCGGTGGCTGGACGTAGCGCCGGGCAGCTCCGAGGCCACGGTACCGCCGTCCTGCAGCGCGGTGAGCGCGGTGGCCGCCATGACGCGGACGCCGTAGCCGATCGCGCGCTCGTCGACGTCGAAGACCGCCTGGTGGATGTCGAAGTCGGCAGCCGATCCGGGCGTTCTGGTGCCGAGCCTGGCCAGCGCGCCAGGGATGGAGTCCAGGTACCACGCGAAGTCTTCGCCACCTAGGCTCTGCGGCGCCTCCGTGATGGCGTCCGGTCCGAGGACCCGCTCGGCGGCGGCCTCGAACATCGCGGTGCTGACCGCCTCGTTGACCGTCGGCGGCACGTTGCGCTGGTAGGAGATCTCTGGTACCACGCCGTAGGCGGCGGCGACGGACTCCAGCAGCGCTTTTACCAGGTCGGGTGCCTCGTGCCAGGCGGCGTCATCCAGGCACCTGACGGTGCCTTCAACGACGCCGTCGTCGGGAATCGCGTTGGCCGCTGAACCGGCGCTGACCCGGCCCCAGACCAGGCTGAGGCTGGACCGCGGGTCGATTCGCCGCGACAGCGCAGCCGGCAGCTCGGTGATGATCTTTCCGAGCGCGAAGACCAGGTCAGCGGTCAGGTGCGGCCGCGCGGTGTGCCCGCCAGGGCCGGAGACCTTGACAGTCAGCCGGTCGCAGGCCGCTGTGATCGGGCCCACCCTGGTGCCGATCTTGCCAACGTCGAGCCGCGGGTCGCAGTGCAGCGCGAAGATCCGGTCCACCGAGGCGATACCACCAGCGGCCATGACGTCCACGGCACCGCCGGGCACTTCCTCGGCCGGCTGGAAGATGAGCCGGACCTTGCCGGGCAGGCCGCCGGCGGCAGCGATCTTGGCAAGGAAGAGCCCGGTGCCCAGCAGGGCGGCCGTGTGCACGTCATGCCCGCACGCGTGGCACGCGCCGCGGGTCAGCGACCGGTAGGGCACGTCCTTCTCATCGTTGATCGGCAGGGCGTCGATGTCGGCGCGAAGCGCCACCACGGGCGGGTCGGCGCCACCGCCCGCGAGGTCGCCGCCGACGTCAACGATCAGCCCGGTCCCCTTCGGCAGGATGGCGGGCTTGAGCCCGACGGCCTCAAGCCGCAGTGCAATCCGGCGGGTCGTCCGGTACTCGTGGTATCCGGTCTCCGGGTGCGCGTGCAGGTCCCGCCGGAAGTCGATGAGGTCGGCTTCGTGGTCAGCGAGAAACGCGTCGAGTTCGCTTTCGAGATCACGCTCGGCCATGCGCTGCCCCCCCGTCGGCAACGAGAATGACCTGCTCGGCCAGCTCAGTGACTATTGTGCGCCACGAGATTCCGGCGCTGCGCAGGGTGTCCATTGAGTCCCGAACTCACTCCAGTCCGCTTGCAAGCGTCCCCAGGCCCGGAACCTCGATACCGCTGGTGTGCGGCAGCCGAATTCCTGGCTCTGGCCCGTGTATAACAGCCCGCTCCAGAACTGTGCCGACGTTCATCCCGCCGGAAAAATGGACCGGGAATCGCCGCACCAGACGGGTAGCCGACACCTCGCACCGCCGCCGAGACCACCCGCACGAGCCGCGAATTCCTGGTCCTGCTCGCAAGCCAGCTACTGCCGGCTTAGCTCGCCTGCGAGACGCTCACGAAGCCGCTCGCAGCCCATCACCAATCTCTGACGAGATCCATACGGTCTACTGGCCAGCATCGTACCGCGCAGGTCCGCGCCGCGCTGACGATGTGCGATTGTCGGCAGACCCGCCCTGACCGGTCACGACGGACGTCGTGACGCCGCACTGACGCCCAGATGCCGCAACAGGACTTCGCGCGGGCACGTTGCCGGCCAGCCGCCGCCCCCGCCTGCACGCCGCGGCAGCCGAGCCGGCCCGGCTAGTAGACCTCCGGCGGCTTGTAGATGCCCCACACGTCGCGCAGCGCGTCGCACACCTCGCCGACGGTGGCGAGTGCCTGCAGGCAGGCCCGCAGCGGGTACAGCAAGTTGGCGTCACCCTGGGCAGCTCGCCGGAGGTCGTCGAGCCGCTGCCTGACGTCGGCGCCGTCCCGGCGTGACCGCAGGTCGGCCAGCCGCGCCGCCTGTGCCTGCTCGATCGAGGGATCGACCCGGAGCGGCTCGTACGGCTCGTCCTGCTCGGTCACGAACGCGTTGACACCGACGACCTTGCGCTCCCCCGCGTCGACCTCCTGCGCGACCCGGTACGCGGACCGTTCGATCTCGGCCTTCTGGTAGCCCTTCTCGATGGCAGCCACCGCGCCGCCCAGCGAGTCGACCTGCTCGAGCAGCGCGCGCGCCTGCGCCTCCAACTCGGAAGTCATCGACTCGATCGCGTACGAGCCGGCCAGCGGGTCAACCGTCGCGGTGAGGTCGGTCTCGTAGGCGAGCACCTGCTGCGTCCGCAGCGCCAGCGTGGCCGCCTTCTGCGTGGGCAGCGCGATGGCCTCGTCATAAGCGTTGGTGTGCAGGGACTGGGTGCCGCCCAGTACCGCGGCGAGTGCCTGGAGCGTCACCCTGGCCAGGTTCACCTCGGGCTGCTGGGCGGTGAGCTGCACGCCCGCGGTCTGGGTGTGGAACCGCAGCATCTGGGAGCGCGGGTCACGGGCGCCGAACTCGTCCCGCATGATGTGCGCCCACAGCCGCCTGGCGGCGCGGAACTTGGCGACCTCTTCCAGCAGAGTGGTCCGGGCGACGAAGAAGAAAGACAGCCGCGGCGCGAACTCGTCGACCGCGAGACCGGAGTCGATCGCGGTCCGCACGTATTCGCGCGCGTTCGCCAGCGTGAACGCGATCTCCTGAACCGGCGTAGCCCCGGCCTCGGCCATGTGGTAGCCCGAGATCGAGATGGTATTCCACCGCGGAATCTCCGCCCTGCAGTAGGCGAACGTGTCGGCGACGAGCCGCAGGGACGGCTGCGGCGGATAAATGTAAGTCCCGCGCGCGATGTATTCCTTGAGGATGTCGTTCTGAATGGTGCCCGTAATCGCCGCCGGGCTGACGCCCTCTTCCTCGGCGACGAGCTGATAGAGCATGAGCAACACCGCGGCCGGCGCGTTAATGGTCATCGACGTGGATACCTTGTCCAGCCGGATGCCCTCGAACAGCTGCCGCATGTCCTCCAGCGAGTCGATCGCGACGCCGACCTTGCCGACCTCGCCTCGCGCCTGCGGAGCGTCGGAGTCGTAGCCCATCTGCGTGGGCAGGTCGAAGGCCACCGACAGGCCCGTGGTACCCGCCGCGATGAGCTGGTGGTACCGGCGATTGGAGTCCGCTGCCGTGGAGAAGCCTGCGTACTGCCGCATCGTCCAGGGCCGGCTCAGGTACATGGCCGGATAGATGCCTCTGGTGAACGGGAATGAGCCGGGCTCACCGAGTGCCGCCGCCGGGTCGAGGCCCGTCACGTCCTGCGGCCCGTAGACATCGTGGATCGGCGCTCCCGATTCCGACGTACCGGCCATGGGCCAAGCCTACGGTCGGCACGCCGATATGGCGCGTGTGAGCCTCACCACCGTGACCACACCGGCCTTAGCAGGGAACGAGGTGGCCTGCCGTCGCGGCCGCGGGCCGCTCGCGGTCGGCGGTGACCCGGCCAGGCGCTGGCGGCTGGTCTGCCGCGCCGCTCACTGGCCTCAAGGCGGCTCCTCGATCATGTGCCGGTTCGGGCAAGCGTTGGGAAAATCTTCATCCAACTCGTCACCGCTGGCCGGATACGCCGGATAGCCGCAGGTGGCGGTCAGTGCCGACAGGGAAAAGTGGCACTGCCGGCGTAGCGAAGCCCAACGGCGGATAAGCTCCAGCCACCAGCCGGTTCGGCATGAAATGTCCGGCAGGCAGCAGGGAACGAGGTGCGGCGTGAGGCGTGGCGCCCTGGGGGTGGCAGCGCTCGTCGCGCTGGTGGCCGCCGTGTTGCCGGGCATCGTGGCAACGGCCCCGGCGGGAAACGCCGCCACCACACTCGCTGCGGTTCGCTCCGTGTCTCATGGCCGTCGGGCGCGGGCGGCAGCGGCCCCGGCGCGCCCGATGCGGTCCGTACCAAAACCCGGCAGCTACGCGGCCAGCATCGTGGGCGGTCCGCTGATGGCCAGCACCGGCACCGTGGTAAACGAGCCGAAGACAGGCGCGCAGCCACTGCCGAACGTACCCGCGTCGGCATGGGTGATCGCGAACGCCGACACTGGCCAGGTGCTCGCGGCCAAGGATCCGCATGGCGAGTACGGTCCCGCTAGCACGCTCAAGGTGCTGACCGCCGTCACGCTCATCCCGCTGCTCAACCCGTCCGCCGAAATCGTCGCCAGCGCGCTGGCCACCTCGCAGCAGCCGACCAGCGCTTACCTGATCACGGGCCAGCGCTACAAGGTGGCCGACCTGTTCCGGGCGCTGCTGCTGATCTCGGCTAACGACGCGGCGGTTGCCCTCACCCAGGCCACCGGATCGTTTGCCAAGGGCATGGCGCTCATCAACGCCGAAGCGCGTCACCTGCAGGCATACGACGTCGTGGCCAAGCTGCCGAACGGGCTGCCTGCGACCGGACAGGTCGTCTCCGCCTACGACGAGGCGCTGATCGCCCGCCAGGCTCTCGGCATGCCCGCGTTCATGAGCTACGACGGGACGCTCACGAGTCGGCTGGAGCTCAAGCCGAATGACTGGGAGACGCTCGTTAACCAGAACTACCTGCTGACCAAGTACCCGGGCGGCATCGGCGGGAAGATCGGGTGGACGGTCAGTTCGGAGGCCACCTATATCGGCCTCGCCAGGCGCAATGGCGTCACGCTCATCGTGACGGTGCTGCACTGCACCTCGCTCCAGGAGATCACCTCGGCCGAGCAGCTGCTGAACTGGGGATTCGCCATGAGCGGCAGGGTCAAGCCGGTCGGCGTGCTCGTGCCGCCGCTCGCGACCGCCGCCCACCAGGGCGGCCGAGCCGGCGCTCGCTCCGACGCGGCCGCGGATGCCGTCGCAGCGGTCACGCCAGAGCCGAGCCCTGGCGGAGCCGTCGCACTAGGGATCGGCGGTCTCGCAATCGCGGCGCTCGGGCTCGGCAGCCTCGTGCTCACGCGCCGTCGCGTCACGGCGCGCGGCAGAGCGACAGCGCCCGGCGCCAGCCGGGCCGATACGTGAATTGCGGCCTGGTGCCGAGGGGAAGCACCAGACCGCAAATCAGCTGTGGAGCTACGCGTTAGTTTCCGGCTGTATCCGCGCTCCGCTGCCGACCGCGGAACACCGGCACCGGCACGATCTTCGACAGGCTGCGGCCCGCGCCCACCGGCTCGCGCTCCTGCTCCGGCGCGGTCTGGGCCGGAGCCACCTCTCGGCGACTCATGGTGACGACGGTGAACCGGCCTAGCGCCACCGCCGCCAGGAAGACGACGACAACTCCAAGCCCGGTAAAGAAGCCGATTTGCTCCAGCATGGCCCGCGTTCCGCTGCCAACTGGCTGGCCCGCCGTCGGCAAGCTGGCCCAGTGTCCGGCGACAATGCCGCCGATGGCGAACCACGCGCCGGAGACTGCCGCCAGCCACGCGCCGAGCAGACCGAGCGGGCGGAACCGGCTGAGCAGGACGACGAGGCCGCTGATGAACGCGACCGCGCCCGGCAGGACTTCCAGCCACATCCGGCCGGCGGTCGCATCCCAGGTCCGGTTCGGGGTGTAGGCGAAGTGGAAATAGGGGCCGACGAACGGAATGAGTGCGCCCCAGATGCCAAGCAGCACGAGCAGAACGCCGACGATCGCGCCATCGATGCGCCGGACGCGAAGCATCCCAGCCATCTTTGATCACTCCCTGCGCAGGCGTGGGGGGTGTATGCCTGCCGGCGCATGAAGCTACCCGAGCCAAAAGATCGTTACACATCGATCCAAAAGGAAACGGCGCTTCTCGAGTTCGAATCCGTTCGTCCGGCTTCGAATCCATTCGGGCCCGCTATTGCGAACCGGACTGGCGGTATTGCCAGACCGTCAGTTCGCGGGCAGGAACCCGACCCTGTCTCGCACTCTCGCCATGGTCGCGCCGGCTAGCTCGCGTGCCCGCGCGGCGCCGTCGGCCAGCATCCGGTCAAGCTCTCCCTCATTGGCGAGTAGCTTCTCCGTCCGCTCCCTGATCAGCGCGAACGCGTCAACAACGACTTCGGCGAGATCCTTCTTGAGCACGCCGTAACCGGACCCGGCGTAGCGCCGCTCGAGGCTGCCGACCGTCTCACCACTCAGCGCCGAGTAGATACGCAGCAGGTTCGTGACGCCTGGCTTCGCCTCCTCGTCAGCCCGCACCTCGCCGTCGGTGTCGGTGACCGCCCGCATGATCTTGCGGCGGATCGAGCCCGGCTCCTCGAGAACGTCGATAATGCCCTGCGGCGAGGAGGACGACTTGCTCATCTTGATCGTCGGGTCCTGCAGATCGGTGATCTTGGCGACCTCGGGCAGGATGTACGGGCCGGGCACGACGAATGTCGGGCCGAATCGGTGGTTGAACCGCTGGGCCAGATCCCGGGTCAGCTCGAGATGCTGCCGTTGGTCCTCGCCCACCGGCACCTGGTCGGCGTCGTAGATCAGAATGTCGGCTGCCTGCAAGATCGGGTACGTGAACAGGCCCACGCTCGCGGTGTCCGCGCCGCTCTTGGCCGACTTGTCCTTGAACTGAGTCATCCGGCTCGCCTCGCCGAATCCAGTCAGGCAGGCCAGCACCCACTCGAGCTCGGTGTGCTCGGGGACTTGGCTCTGGACGAACACGATCGACCTGTCTGGGTCAAGCCCGGCGGCGAACAGCTGCGCGGCGGCGACCCTGGTGCGGCGGCGCAGCTCGGCTGGCTTCTGCGGCACCGTAATCGCGTGCAGGTCCACCACGCAGTACACCGTGTCGTGGGTGTCCTGCAGCGCGACCCACTGGCGCAGCGCCCCCAGGTAATTTCCGACATGGAAGGAGTCCGCCGTCGGCTGGATACCGGACAGCACGCGAGGTCTGGGCATGCGCGAAGTCTAGTCGGCCCGGTGATCACTCCCGGCGGACGACAGGGCGGTGCTACAACCAGCGGCCCATGTTCCTGATGTTCCTGAGGCGGGTCGCCATCTCAGAATCGCTGAGATGCCTCAGTCCGTGTTTGACTCCGAAATAGAGGCCAATTATCAGGAACAGCGCGGCCACCCACACCCAGCGACCGTTGCCCGTGTCGGCGTAGTGCAGAATCCCGAATGACCAGCCCAGCGCGACGATGTCGGCGGTGATGATCACCCACACCAGCCATGGCGGCGCAAACCAGATCGTGATCATCCCGACGAGCAATCCGATGGCGAACCAGTAAGTCCCGGTGCCGGGCCTCGACGCGGCGCCCTGAGGGTGCGTAAGCGCGAGCACAATGTGGATCACACGGATCAAGGTCGCATACGACGTGGTACCCATCAAGAATCGACACTCATAACCAGAAATAAGCGATGAGGGTCAAACCCCACTGATGGCGGCGTCACTGACGCATGGGCGCGGGCGTGCAAGATCATCTCCGGCGTGCCTGCGCTCCGCAGCCTGGGTCACGTGTCGGCGCTCAGCCGGGCGGCCAGATCGGCGTTGTGGCCGGCGAACTCGCGCCAGTACGCCGGCGTCTGCGCGAGCAGCGGGGCTGCCTCCGCGGCCGACCGGCGATGCTGGGACCAGCCGCGGACCCGGCCACCCCGGATCGTGAACTGGATGAGCAGGCCGGCCGCCCAGCCGCAAGCGACGGCGTCGGCATCGTCGTCCTCCGTCGCGACCAGGCGCTGTGGCGCGGTCACCCAGTCCAGCGCCGCCAGCTCGGCCTGGATCCGGCCAGCCACCTCGAACGCCTCGCCCATGACGGCCGCCTCCCGGCGCCGCACGAGCTCCGCCTGGACGACGGCCACGGCGTCCGGGTCGCGTGCGAGCACCGCGCTGATGGAGGTGGCGAGCGCGAGCCGGTCGGCGGGATCGGCGCCGCGCCGCCGGCCAAGCTCGCGAACCGTGCCTGCGGAGTCGCCTGCGTAGTCGAGCGGATGGGCTCGCAGCAACGCCGCGGCAGCTTGCCGGACTCGCAGGCCACCGAGGTAGGGACCGAAGTGCCGTACCTCAGGGCCCGCACTGAGCTCGTGTACGACGGTTAAGCCTGGTGTCCGCGCTGACGCGTCCAGCCGCAGGTACACCTCGACCTCCTGGCCGCCGGCCGTCCGATTCCACGGCAACAGCTCATCCTCAAGCAGGCTGCGCTCCAGCCACGCCGCCTCGTGCTCGGATGCGCATTCAACCGCATCGAGGCGCGCGATCGCGCGCACCATCGCAGACAGGTGTGGCCGGTCGCCGAGATCGCCCCAGTATGACGCGACCCGTCGGCGCAGGCTGACAGCCCGGCCTAGATAGAGCGCCCGACCGCGTGCGTCCCGGAACCGGTACACGCCAGGCCCGAGCGGCAGCCTGACCACCGCCGCCCTGGCCGACTCGCTCACCCGGCCGTCCTGCGCCGCCCTAGCCACCCCAGCCTTCCGGCTCACGCGGTGACGACGTCGCCGTGCATGACCGGGACAATGTCGGGCGCGCCGAGCCTGATCGCGTCCGCGTCCTGATCGGTGTCGGCTTCCTGGGATGCCCGCTCGGCCGCCACCCGGGCGCGGTAGTTCTCCAGTTCGCGTCCGACCTGGCGAGACTTCCACTTCATCGGTCCGGCCATGAGGTTCGCGGCCTCCTCGGCGGCAGACAGGCCGCGATCCCAGGTTTCGATCGAGGCGTGCGTGCGGCGCGCGAGCACGTCGTCGAGGTGCCTCGCACCCTCGTGCGATGCGGC
>JASHOE010000334.1 GCA_030041275.1 Streptosporangiaceae bacterium | reverse complement strand
CGAGCAGGTTCTGCTGCTTCAGCCAGCCGTGCAGCGGGGTGGCCTCGGGGTAGTGTCCCCATGCGTGGTCGCCGTCGGTGCCCGGCAGGCCGCCGAGGAGCTGTCGCTGGATGGGGCTGAGCCGGCTGGCCAGGTCGCCTGACCAGATCGGCTCGTTCTCGTCGCGGATCGCGATCCAGCGGAACGTGTAGCCGAAGAACATCGCCTTCCGCGTGTATGGCGAGTAGTTGTCCGAGCGCGCGTGCCATAGCCGCCGGTCGAACAGCACGACGTCGCCGACATTCGCGGTCACCTCGATCGCCCCGTCCGGGTCGGGCCACTCGACGTCGCGGCGGGGCGGCCCGGGAATCCAGTTGGTCCGGTGGCTGCCGGGGACGACCTTGAGGTTGCCGCGCCCGGGCTCGGACATGTCGGAGAGCCAGTAGGCGAGCTTTACCGAAAGCCGCGGCCGCGGGTCGGTCTCGATCTCGCGGTTCTGCCGTCCGCCGTCTTGGTGCCACTCGAACCGGAACGGGCGGCGCACGGTCAGGGGTGGGTGGACGTCCAGGTGGGAGTGGTACACGTGGATGTTCCAACCCAGAACCGACCACACGTAACCGAAGGTGGCCGGATGGTCGAGCAGGCCGGCCGCTTGCGGGCAGTTCGCGACGGCGCTGAGCTGGTGCAGCGCGCTCCCGGGCTGGATGCGGTGGTCCGCCTCGGCGGCCGCGTACACCCGGTCCAGCGCGTCGCCGAAGAAATCAGCTTCGTCCGGCGTCAGCGCGCCGCGGATCACGAGGAACCCGTCCCGGTCGAACTGCTCGCGTTCGCTGGCCGGCGGCGGCCCGGCCTGCTTTCCGGCCGGCCCTCCGAATGAGCACTGGATCATCCGATCGGCCCTCGGCATGGCCTCACAGGCTCCACAGGGCCTGGGTTGGTGACATGCGAGCCGCTCGCAGGGCGGGCCAGAGCCCGGCGATCGCGCCGATGAGCACGGCGGCACCGAGGCCGCCGGCCCAGGCTTCGGCGGGGATGACCGTGGCCCAGCCCTTGGCGTGGGCGTAGATCGCCGTGGCTACCGCTCCGGTAATGATCCCGGCCACCCCGCCGAGCAGGGACAGCGCGATCGTCTCCGACAGGAACTGGATGCGGATGTGCCGACGGGTCGCCCCAAGGGCGCGGCGCAGCCCGATCTCCGACCGGCGTTCCAGTGCCGCGATGACCATGATGTTGGCCACGCCGATCGCGCCGACCAGCAGTGCGACCGCGCCCAGGCCCAAAAACAGGGTGCTGAACGCGCTCTTGGCTTCGACTTGCGCGACCAGGGCGCTGGATGGCTCGGACACGTCGATGCCGCTGGGGTCTTCGGGGTTGGCCTGGTTGGCCAGCAGCTTGTCCACGGTGTTGACCTGGTTGTCGGCGGCTTTGACGTAGATAGTGGTGGGGTTGCCGTCGAAGCTGAGGTAGTGCTGGGCGAACGGGAAGCCGACCAGGACGGAGTAGTCGACGTCGGGGGATAGCACGTCTGGGTTGAGGATGCCGCCCACATACAGCCACAGGTCGCCGTTGCCGTTGACGCCGGTGCCGGTGACCCAGATCCGCTCGCCGGGGAACACCTTGTCGATGCCCAGCAGCTGCGCGGCGGCGGCGCCTAGCACGCAGACGGGCTCACGGGCGGTGGCGGCATTGAGGAATTCACCTTGCGCCAGGCTGGTTCCGGTCGTGGCAGGCAGGCCCAGGGTGGTGGCGTCCACGGTCAGCGCGTTGGTATCCACCGGGGGGATCAGTGGCGACCGATAGACGTTAGCGTTCGTCCCCCCGGTGGACTGCACCTGGTAGACGCCAGGCAGCCGGGCGATCATCGCGGGCGCGCTGATCGGCAGGTCGTCGCTGCCGCCCGCGATGGTCTGCGCGGACTGTGCTGTGAGCAGGTTAGTGCCGAGTGCGGCGATCTCCGCGTTGAGCGCGGCAGCCGAGGACGAAGACAGGCCGAGGACCGCCACGATGGCCGCGACGCCGATCGCGATGCCCAGCGCCGAGAGCGCGGCCCGCAGCTTGCGGGCGCGCAAGCCCGCAGTGGCTAGCCGGGCCAGGTCACGGGTCCGCAACCGGGCGGCTGCGGGGCCGTTGGCCGCGGGTGGGCGCGGCACGGCGGGGACACGTGGCAGCGTCGCGGTCATCGCGTTCCGCCTTCCGCGGTGATTACTTCGACTGCGGTATCGGAGGTGACCTGGCCGTCCACCATCCGTACCTGGCGGCGCATCCGGGCGGCGACCTGCTCGTCATGGGTGACCACCACGATCGTGGTCCCGGCCGCAGCGCTGAGCTCGCCTAGCAGGTCCAAGATCGCCGCGCCGGTGGCCTGGTCCAGGTTGCCGGTGGGCTCATCGGCCAGCACGATGGCCGGCTGTCCGGCGATCGCCCGGGCGATCGCGACGCGCTGCCGTTCCCCGCCCGACAGCTGGGTCGGCCGGGCGTGCAGTTTGTGACCCAGCCCCACCTGGGCCAGCGCGGCCGCAGCCTGGTCGCGGCGCTGCGCCAGGCCCACCCCGGCGTACAGCAGCCCGTCGGCCACGTTGTCCAGCACCAGCTGGTGCTCAGCGAGGAAGAACTGCTGGAACACGAACCCGATGCTCGATGCACGCAACCCGGCCAGCTGCCGGTCGCCGAGCGCGGCCACGTCCAGTCCGGTCACCAAAACGGTTCCGGCGGTCGGCAAGTCCAGCGTGCCAGCTAGGTGCAGCAGCGTGGTCTTGCCCGAGCCCGATGGCCCGAGCACCGCCATCAGCTCGCCGGCCGCCACCGACAGGTTCACCCCCCGCAAGGCGGGCACGGGCGGCTTGCCCGGGTAGATCTTGGTGACCCTCTGCAGTTCCAGCACCACCTCCGGCGCCCCGGCGGGCGTCGGGCGCGGTGCTAGAGCGTGCCGGACCGCTGCTGTCTCGTCGCTCATAGCCCCGGCACCACTACGCGCTGGCCAGGTATCAGGTTCCCGGTGACCTGTACTGTCCCGGCCGCGTCGTCGAACATGCCTGGCGTCACACTCACGAGGCGATGACCGCTGGGCCCGATCACCTCGACCGCATAGGCCCCGCCGGGCCGGGCCAGCAGCGCATCCACGGGAACGATCAGCACGTTACGCACCGTGCCGGTCGTGATCCTCACCTCGACCGGCACCTGGTTCAGGCCCGCGGCCGCGCTGGGATGGGTCAGCGACACCGTCACCGTGATCGTTGGCGCGCTCGCACCGTTGTTGTTGCCCGACGAAGACGACGATGGGGGCAAAGGCCCCGGCCCGGTGCTGATCTGGGAGATCACACCTGGTGTGAGGGAACCGTCGGGCAGGGTGACGGCTACCTTGTTTCCGACCGCGACCTCGGTCTGCAACGAGGCGTCCAGGTCCACTGTCACCACCGGGGTGAGCGAGCTCCCGGTCAGCACCACCGCTCCGGACGTGACCGGGGCCCCAGGCACAGCGCCGGTGCCCAGGGCAGTTACCTGGATCGCGCCCGGCAAGAACACGGCCTCGCCTAGCGGAATGTTTCCGGTCACACTCAGGCTCAGGTGTGCCTGCAACAGACCCACCGCGTAGCCGGTTTCGCTGCTGAAGTAATCCCACCCCGGCCGGGGCCCGAGCGCCGCGGCGGTCGCACAGCCGAGGCTGACCAGGTCAGTGTTCAGGTTTGTCACGTCCGCGCCGGTCATACCCTCCGACAGGTCGCGGTAGGCCGGGACGTTCCCGTAGAGCAACACCACCGGG
Organism: Streptosporangiaceae bacterium; assembly: GCA_030041275.1. Taxonomy (GTDB): domain Bacteria; phylum Actinomycetota; class Actinomycetes; order Streptosporangiales; family Streptosporangiaceae; genus JAJYUU01. The sequence continues at coordinate 8,783 of JASHOE010000334.1, read as the reverse complement.
GTGCCGCTGACCTGGTAGATCATCTGGCCCTGAGAGATCTTCTGGCCCGCTGACGGCAGCCAGGTAAACGTCCCGCCCGCCGCCCCCGAGCCCTGCGAAGGCGCTGGAACCACCACCGTGTAGGTGCCCGCGTCACCGAGCGTCCCGCTCTCCTGCGTCTGCTCGGTCAAAGACCCCAGCCGTACGGGCTCAGTCTGCGTGCCATACCCGTTGTTGCTCTCCACCGACCGCCTGGCAGCCCGGAACGCACCTGCCGCATCGGCCCCCACCGCGACGACCGCCGCGAGCACGACCACCACGACCACCGCTACCCACGTGCGCTTCCGGCGTGGGTCTCCGGCCAGCACCGGCTCGCCGACCTGCTCGGGTGCACCGGTACTGCTCATCGCCTGTCACCTTTCGTGCGACCAGTCGGCCGTCTCGCGTGTTGCTGTTGTGGCCGGTTCGCTCGCGTCGGCGCCGACCACCATCGGCGCGAGCCCGCCCAAGTGGTCATACGCCGGGTGGCAGGCCGCAGGCCTTTGCTGTGGCCACGAACTGCGGGGAGCTTGTCTTGATGCTGACCGGGACTCTGAAACCGCGCTGGTTCGGATTCGGATCCGGCCAATCCGAGTAGCCGTGCGACCGCATGCACTCGGCGGACCGCAGCGCTTTGAGGAACTGCTGATGCGGCACACCGGACGGGGTGCCTACTGGGTCGAGTCGCTGACAGGCCTTCTGTGCCGCCTCGAACGCCGGTGTGGACGCGTACGCGGCGTAATACTGGTGGTCCCCGATCACCCCGCCGTAGGGCGGAGGGCTCGGAATGCTAGTCGTGAAATAGAAGCCGGGAACGCCATGGCTTCGCACGCACGACGCGAAGGAATCCAGTTCCGTGGCGAGGTTCTGATCAGAACTCGAGCCCGATCCCGGTTGCGAGCCCCCGCCACCGCACGCGGCCGTCAACAGCCCGGCAACAGCCAGAGCGCCAACCGCTGCCGCCGCCCGCCGAGGCCTGTTACCGCCCGGGGGGAAGTTCTTGCCGTTCCTCTGATCCTTCTTATTCACCGATCGTCCTTGCGCTCGCGGCTGAAACCCCGGCAGCACTCCGTTCTCGTCCGGGGCCGTGCCGACGAGCCAACAGTGCCGAAGACCGGGGCTTTGGTGCATCGGGCCACGGGCCACAATCGGGCCAGCCAGGGGTAGCCTCCCGGCGTACGCCTGCAGGCCACTGTCTGCGCCTGCAGCCCGTGGTTACCATCGGCACATGCGCGCCACGTTGTCATCCCTGCTGGTCACACATGCGTCGCGGAGCTCGGGGCTGGCCGGCGTCCACTCGCCTGGCGGTATCGGGCTGCGGGCATCCGGCTGGGGGGTCAGCATGGTGCTAGCTGGCGTGGCGGTGGGCGCCCTTGTGTTGCTGAGGCGCAGGCCGCTCACCGCGCTGGCTCTGCTACTAGCTGGTTCGGTCGTCGTCGCGGTCTCGCCTGGCTCCTGGTCCGCCGTAGCCCAGGTAGTTGCGCTGAATGCCCCGATGCTGCTGGTGGTGCCGGTTCTGCTCGTGGGCGCCGCGGTGTCGTTCATCGCCGCTACCCGGCCGCGCCGGGTCTCCATCGCGGCGGCCGCTGTGGCGCTTGGGGTGCAGGTCGGTAGCTGTGCTGCGTCGCCAATTGAATACGTGACCTGGGGCACGGTGACCAAGAACGGTGTCGCCGAGGTGACGCGACCAGGGCGGGTGTTGTTCCTGGGGACCTTGCCGGAGCTGGCGGTCGCGCTGATCACGATTATCGCGTGGCTGATCGGCCACTCGATCCGCCAGGCCCACGCCCATTCCCAGACGCTGCGGGCCCAGGCCGACGCCCAGCAGGCCACCGCCGAACGGCTTCGCATCGCCCGTGACCTACACGACATGGTGGCGCACAGCGTGGGCATCATCGCGATCCAGGCCGGGATGGGCCGCCGGGTTATCGACACCCAGCCAGGCGAGGCGCGTGACGCCCTGGCTGCCATCGAGGTCACCAGCCGGGAGACGCTGGCCGGGCTGCGGCATACTGTCGGCGCGCTGCGCCAGGGCGGACCATCAGGTGAGTGGGACCCGGACCCGCTGGAAACACCCGGCCTCGCTGACCTGGCCCGGCTGGTGGCCAAGACGCAGGATGCCGGCGTCCGCGTCGACGTGTGCTGGCACGGCCAGCCGCGGCCGCTACCAGCCGAGGTAGACACCTCCGCGTTCCGCATCATCCAGGAGGCTCTCGCGAACGTGGTCCGGCACGCTGGTACCGCGCGGTGCGAGGTGTCCATCGATCACCGCGACGAGGAACTGCTCATCGAGGTGATCGACGATGGCGGCGGTACGACCGTCGCGGATGCCGGATACGGGATCGCCGGTATGCGCGAGCGCGCAGCTTTGCTGTGCGGTGAGCTCAGCGCCGGACCGCGACCCGAAGGAGGCTTCAGGGTATCCACCCGCTTGCCGCTCTGCGCGGGGACTGGGTTGCCGGCAGCTGCTGTGGACCAGCTGGCCGTGCCCGCAGCGCTCGGATGACGATCCGCGTCGTGCTGGCCGACGACCAGCCGCTGGTACGCGCCGGGCTGCGGGTGCTCATCGCCGACACCGACGGCATCGAGGTCACCGGGGAAGCCGCCACTGGCGCGCAGGCGGTCCAGCTCGCCAGGAACACCCGGCCCGACGTGGTAGTGATGGACATCCGCATGCCCGGCATGGACGGAATCGAGGCCACCCGGCTGATCACCGCAGGCGGCCAGCCACCGCGCGTAGTCATCCTCACCACATTCGACACCGACGACCACGTCTACGGCGCGCTGCGAGCCGGCGCCAGCGGGTTCCTGGTCAAAGACATGGCCCTGGACGACATCCTCGCCGCGATCCGCGTCGCCGCTGCAGGCGACGCGCTCATTGCGCCGGGTGTGACCCGGCGCCTCATCGCCCGTTTCGCCAGCATGCCATCTCCAGCAGACCAGCCTCCCGCCTCGGGCGCGGCTGCCCGGCCTCAGCGCCAGCTCGAGGGCGTCACCGTACGCGAACGAGAAGTCCTGACGCTGGTCGGACGAGGCATGTCGAACAGGGAGATCGCCGACTCCCTGTCGATCAGCGTCGCCACCGCCAAGGCCCACGTGGCTCGCCTGCTCACCAAGCTCGGCGCCCGCGACCGGGTCCAGCTCGTCATCGCGGGCTACGAAGCGGGCCTGGTCGCCCCGTTCACCCAGGAGTCAGGCACGAGGCCGGACAACGCCACATGAACGCCCGGCAGCCACGTCGACCAGGAGGAGTGCGATTGCCTTGGGCACTGTCGCGCAAGGCCGCGGGCTGACGCGGTCACTGCAGGATTGGGGCGGCCCGCCGACGGGCACGGACCGTGGATCGCAGCAAGCGAGCAGCGGGGGCGACGATGGGGGACGAACTACGCGAACTTCGTGAAGGCTATGCCCAGGTCGGCGACCAGCGACTGCACTATGTGGAGGCCGGCGACGGGCCGCTCGTCGTGCTGTTGCACGGGTTCCCTGAGTTCTGGTACGCCTGGCGGCGCCAGATCAGGCCGCTTGCCACCGCGGGATTCCGCGTCGTCGCGCCTGACATGCGCGGCTATAACCTGTCATCGAAACCCGAGAGCGTCGCCGCTTACGACACTGCCCAGCTGACCGCAGACGTCAGCGGTCTGATCCAGGAACGCGGCGCCGAGTCCGCGATGCTCGTCGGTCACGACTGGGGTGGCTCCGTGGCCTGGGCCACCGCGATGCAGCACCCTGAGGTGGTGCACCGACTTGCCATCCTCAACGCCGCGCACCCGCGGAAGCTATCGGAGGGGCTGCACCACCCAGGCCAGCTCAGGAGGTCCTGGTACTTCTTCTTCTTCTTCGACCTCCCAGAATTGCCCGAGACGGTCGTCCGGGCCGACCACTGGCAGTTCTTCCGGCACTTTCTGCGCGACGCCCGACCCGGCGCCTTCACCGAACAGGACATGGGACGTTACATCGAGGCGTGGTCGCAGCCAGGCGCTGCTTCCGGCATGATCAACTACTACCGGAATTCGGTGCGACAGTCCCCAAAGCGCGCCGAGGATCAGATTCGCCCAGTGCAGGCGCGAACGCTGGTCATCTGGGGCGACCACGACCGCTACCTCGGCGCCGAGCTCGCCGAGCCCGACCACGACGACGTTCCGAACCTGGACCGTGTAGAGAGCCTGGCGGATGCGTCGCATTGGGTGCATCACGACGAGCCTGAGCGCGTTACGCGGCTGCTGCACGACTTCTTCGCCCTCACGACCCCGCGCGGCCGCTAGCCGCCGCAGGTATGACAGTGCGGCTGGCGCCCACCTGGTCCTGGTCCTGGATTCGACAGCACCACTTCCCCCATGCCTGCGGCTCAGCGCAACGTGTAGGGGGTGCGGGCACCGGGCAGCACCCGGTGATGACCGTACCTGGGCTGTCAGGGGCCCGGTGACCATCGGGTTCGCGCTGCTGGCAGCGCTGGGCAACGCGCTGAACGTCATAACCCAGCACAAGGCCAGCGTGAGCGCTCCGGGGAGATCCAGCGGCTGGCGGCTCATCGGTTTCCTGGCCAGCAACCCGCTGTGGCTGTTCGGGTGGATCGCGCTGGCCGCGGCGTTCGTCTTCCAGGCGCTCGCACTCCATTCCGGGCAAATGTCCGTGGTGCAGCCTCTGTTGGTCACAGAGCTGGTATTCGCGCTGGTGCTGCGGCGGCTCTGGATTCACCAGGCGATCCGGGCCGTGACCTGGTGGGCCGCGGTGGCTACCTGCGTCGGGCTCGCGCTGTTCCTGGCAACGTCCGAGCCGCAGGGCGGCCGGGCCTTTCCGGCCAGCCACGCCTGGCTCAGCGCCAGCGGGGCCACGATCGGCGCGGCGGCGTTCCTCACGCTCCTGTCCAGGAGCGGAACGCCGCGGCGTAGGGCGGTCCTACTCGCCTGCGCGACCGCCATCATGTGGGCGCTGGTGGCCACCTTCATCAAGACGATGACCGAAACCTTGTCGCAGTTCGGGGTGGGCGGCATGTTCGCGCACTGGCCGGTCTACGCGCTCGCAGCTTCCGGTGCGGTCACTGAGGTCCTGGAGCAGGCAACACTGCACGTCGGACCTCTCAGCGTGTCCCAGCCCTTCCTGGTGATCGTCGACCCGATCATGAGCATCGCGCTGAGCGTATGGATCTTCGGCGAGTACTTCACCGAGAATGCGCTGCGCCTTGCCGTCGGGTCTGCGTCGTTCGTCATCATGTCCGCGGCCGTAGCCGTCCTGACTAAGACCGCGCCCGCGTCGATGTCGGCCAGCCAGTTACGGGCAAAGCTGACGCGGACCTCTTTCGCTACCGCGCCTGAACTGCCGCGCCTGAACTGCCGCGCCCGCCGCGCCGCGGCGCCCATGGACCTCCACTCAGCTATCGCGCAGAACCTGCGCTGCCAGCCTGAGTCTCTGGGGCGATGAGGACCGGGCGTCGGGTATGCGAGGCCAGCGTGTGAGAAACGCTGCCTAGCAGCGCCGTCCGCATGGCGCCGCGCCCTCGTTGACCGCACACGATCAGGCGCGCCGATAGCTCGTCGGCGGTATCGAGAACCGCTTTGGCCACCCCCTGGAACGACTGCCGCACCATCGGTGTTGCCTGGTATCCATGCTCGGACGCCCGGCGCGCTCCATCCTCCGCCACGGATCTGGCCGAGGCTTCTTCCCGCGCGTCGAGATCGGCGCCGTCGAACGGGAAGCCCCCGAAAGCGCCGGCTAGGGCCAGCTGGGTCTCGATCGTCTCCCAGACCGTCAGCACTACGGCATCTACAGGTCGTTCGACCAGTCTCCCCGCTGCTCGCAACGCGCTCAGCGATCCGCCAGACCCGTCGAAGCAGAACAGCACGGGCCCGGCAGGGATTTCTTCAGTCATGACGTGCTCCTTCAAGATGTTCAGGACGTGGCGCCTTCAAGCCCCGAGGCGAGCTGAACCACGGCGGCGATGATCGCGCTTGGGGATTCTTTCATCGAAAGCGAAGCTGCTGATCCCGGCCGTCGCTTCCGCAGTCCCAGGGCCAGAGGCAGTTGATGGGACGATCCGGTCTTAGCGCGGACGGCTACCCCATGAGCTGACCGCGGATGGAGGGGCGTCGGGCGGTCAGGGCACTCACCGCGTCGTCGAGGTAGGAGCGCCGTCCGGCGCTGGTGGCGGGCAGGACGCCGGGGGTCGAGCGGGCGAGCTGGGCATGTCCGAGGTAGGCACTGTAGGCCAGGAGGGCACGGCGACCGGCTTCGGCCGGCGGGAATCCGAGACGCCGAAGCACTGTGGTGATCAGATTGAGCCGAGCGGTCGTGACGCGCTGCAGGGCCGAGGCGACCGCCGGGTGAGCAGCGCTGGCGAGCAGGGCCGGACCTACCGGGTCCTGCTCGGCGCGTTCGATTACGCCGATCACAAGACGACGGAACTGGCTGGTCGGCGCGTCGCTCGCGGCAGTGATTTCCTCGGCAACGTCGGTGGTTGTCTCCTTTTCCCAGCGCCTGATCGCGGCATCGACTAGGGCGTCCCGGTTCTCGAAGTGCCAGTAGAAGCTGCCCTTGGTCGCGCCCAGGCGGGCGGCGAGAGGCTCGACGGCCACCGCTCGCAGGCCGCCGTCTGCGATCGCGGCCAGGGCTGCGGTGATCCAGTCGTCTCGGTTGAGCCGACGCTGACCGATTGACGTCCGCTCCGTCATGACCATACGCTACCGTATGGGATCTCCATACGGAAGCGTATGGTGCTGCAATGGGAGGAGACGGTGACGATGGGAGCGGGCCGGTACGACGTGATCGTGGTCGGAGCGCGGGTCGCTGGCGCGGCCACTGCGACCCTCCTCGCCAGGCAGGGGATGCGCGTGCTCGCGGTCGACCGAGTCTCGTTCCCCAGCGACACGGTCTCCTCCCATCAGCTCCAGATCCCCGGTGCCGCACTGCTGCACCGGTGGGGGCTGCTGGACCGGCTGACGGCCGCGGGCACGCCACCCGTGCGCCGGGTGCGTTTCGACGTCGGGGGTGGACTGGTCATGGACGGCCAGTTCCCCGCCTATGAGGGCGTGGACGCGCTGCTGAGCCCGCGGCGGACCCTGCTCGATTCCATCCTGGTCGACGCCGCGCGGGAGGCCGGTGCGGAGGTTCGCGAGAACTTCCGGGTAACGCAGCTGACCTCCTCCGGCGACCGGATCACGGGGATACGCGGCGGTGCCCGCGGTCGACCGGTCGTGACCGAGACCGCGAGCCTGGTCATCGGGGCCGATGGGAAACGGTCGATGGTGGCGGGTGCGGTTGGCGCGCGCCGGTACCGTGAGCGGGCCGCGCTCACGTTCGCCAGTTATTCCTACTGGGCTGGCCTTCCTGGCACGGCTGGCGAGCTCTACCTGCGTCCGGGGCGCGCGGTGGCGGTCTTCCCCACCAACGACGACCTCACCATGGTCTACGTGGCGGCGCCGATGACCGAGTTCGCGTCGGCGCGGGCCGATCTGGACGGCCATTACCTGCGCACTCTCGACCTGTGCGGCGACCTCGGCGAGCGCGTTCGCAGCGGCAGCAGGGCAGAACGACTCCGCACCACGCCCGACCAGCCGAACATGTTCCGGTGGCCGCACGGTCCGGGCTGGGCCCTGGTCGGCGACGCGGGCGTCGTCATGGACTCGGTCTCGGCGCAGGGCATGACCAGCGCGCTGCGCGACGCCGAGTACCTCGCCGCCGCCATCATCGCCGGACTAGGCGGCAGCCAGCCGCTCGACACCGCGCTGCGCGACCACCACCGCCGGCGCGACAGGGCGATCCGCGGCATGTACGACTTCACCCTCCGGCTAGCCGCCCTCAGCCCCGTCACTGCCCGCGAGCGCCGCTTCCTTGCCGCCGTCGCTGCCGATCAGCAAGAGACTGACCGGTTCTTCGCCGCCTTCGCCGGCATCGTGCCGCTCGAGAAGTACTTCACGCTCGGTACGGCGCTGCGTGTCCTCGGCACGCGCACGATCCGCGACATCAGGCCGGCCGGCGCGGCGTCCTCCGAGCGGGCGCCCAGTCGTATCTGAGGCGCCCGAGGTGCCTCTGTGCTGAGAGCGCGAGATACGCCAGCGGATCTCGTCACGCCAGGGGGGTCACACCATGATCAAGCACACACGCATCGCGGCGCTGGCGGGAGCTGCCGCCCTTGCCCTGACGGGCGGAACGGCCGCACTGGCCAGCCAGGCCGGGAGCACGAGCCCGCATGGATCTGCGGCCACTGTCCGCACGCCGCACTGCACCGCTAAGGAGATGTCCGGCGGTCTGCACGGGTTCCAGGCCGATCTCGGCAACCGCGGCTTCATCCTGACGCTGACCAACACCAGCAACCACTCGTGCTCGGTGGACGGCTATGCCGGGCTGAAGCTGGAGAACGCGGCGCATCACCCGGTGCACTCGAGCACCCACCCGGGTGGCACGTACTTCATCTACCCCGATCCGCGCCCGCGCCTGATCGTGCTGTCGCCAGGTGAGACCGCGAGTGCCGACTTCGCCTACTTCTCCGGTACTGGTGGTTCCACCGACTCGGTCGCGACTTATCTGCTGGTCGCGCCGCCAGGCACGAAGCGGTACGTGACGGTGCCAATTCCCGGCGCGCCGGTTCGCATTTACCTGGGTAGCCTGAACGAGACTGCGCTGGAGCGGCACACGCCTTACAACACCTAGCCCGGCCAGGCAGCCGAGCCTGGGCCAGCCGCGGGCCCAGCCCCAGGCGTGCGGTCAGCGGTCCGCCTGCCGTCGGCCGGCGCGGTCTGCCTGCCGTCGGCCGGCGCGGTCTGCCTGCCGTC
>JASHOE010000333.1 GCA_030041275.1 Streptosporangiaceae bacterium | reverse complement strand
GGCTGCGGCGGCACTGCCGGCGGACGTGCGGTCAGCGGCGGCGCGGTCAGGGGCGGCGCGGTCAGGGGCGGCGCGCGGCGAGGCGGTCACCGCACTGGCGGTGACCGTCACATCAGCGGCTGCATCGTCCGCGACCGGCGCGGCGGTCGCCGACGCTAGCGTGTTGGGCTCGGCCAGCACCTGCATCGTCTGGGTCCAGCCGCCGGCTGCGTCCCGGCGCAGTGAAAGCCGGAAGGCGCCCGTCTCCAGGGTCAGTTCCCGGTACGGCAGGCTGTCGAGAAGGTGCAGGATGTCGCGGACGTCGTCGCTGGTCAGGTCCACTCAGGTGCCCTTCTTCAGGAACACCGGGCGACCAAGATGCTCGAACACGTGGTCCATCGGCCTGGCCTTCGGCGTCGCCGCCGGCGCAGTCGGGCGGGAAGTCCAGACGGTCTCCGCGCGGCTTTGCAGCAGCACGACCTCGTCGCCGGTTACCGCCCACTCGATGTCCTGCGGCGTCCCGTAGTGCTGTTCCACCGCCAGGCCGAGTTGGGCGAGTGACCGGATCTCGTCGTCGTCCAGGCAGGGCCGGTCGCGTAGGTCGGCCGGGACTTCGCCGGACGTCGTTCCGGTTCCGTCCGGTGCCTCGCGGTGCAGCCGCGCCTTGGTCGCCACCGTGCGCCGCACGATATCGCCCGTCACCTTGCTGACGACGAACGAATCGGGCGTGACCTCGCCACCGACCAGGACCGAGCCGAGCCCCCAGCTGCCCTCGATGGCGATCACCGACCGGTCGCCCGTCATCGGACTGCACGTGAACATCACGCCCGCCGACTGTGGGTCGATCATCCGTTGGACGACGACGGCCATGGCCGGCTGCTCCGGCAGGCGCTGGCGGAGCCGGTAGCCGACAGCCTCGGTGTTGTACAGGCTCGCCCAGCACTGACGCACACGCTCCAGCACCGCGTCGCGGCCGCGGACCCACAAGTAAGTGTCCTGGAGGCCAGCGAAGCTCGCCTCCGCGGCGTCCTCGCCGACCGCGCTGGACCGAACCGCCACCGGTGCATCAGGGCCCAGCGAGAGGTAGGCCGCGGTGACCGCTGTGGCCAGGTCCGCGGCCAGCGGCGTCGAGGCGATCCGGCCGCGGATGTCCTCGGCCGCACTGGCGATCGCGGCGGGGTCGGTAGCTGACAGGGCTGCGATCTGCGCACCGATGGCGTTTGCGGGATCCGTGACGTGCATGGCGCGCTCGAACGCCCGCACAGTGATGACGAAGCCGGGTGGCACCGGCAGGCCGACCCGGTGGAGCTCGGCGAGGCTGGCGCCCTTGCCGCCCGCTACGGCGCGGTCGGTCGCGCCGACCGAGCCGAGCGGGCATACCAGGCCGATTGGATCCATCGCTATCGGAGGATGCGGACGATTCCGCGATCCCCGTCCACGCGCACCGTCTGACCGGTCTTGATCCTCTTGGTGGCGTGGCCGGTACCGACCACCGCGGGCATGCCGTACTCGCGCGCCACGATCGCCGCGTGCGACATGGCACCGCCGATGTCCGATACAGCTGCCTTGATCTTGCCGAACACCGGCGCCCAGCTCGGCGCCGTCACCGCGCAGACAAGGATCTCCCCGTCCTGAATCTGACCGATCTCGTTGACGCTGTGCAGTACTCGCGCGACGCCCTCGACCACGCCCGACGACGCGGCGTAGCCGCGAATCTCCTGGCCGTCGTCACTTTCGGCCGCCGCCCAGGTAGCGAGCGTCTCGGCGGTGACGCCCCACAGCATGCGCACGGCTGGGTCGTTCAGCGCCTCTGGCACCGGGCCGACAGCAGGCGGTGGTGACCAGCCCTTCAGTACGTCGAGCATCCGCTTGCGCTCAGCGATGATCGGGCCGAAGTGGCGGGCACCCAGCGGCTGCGAGCCTGCTGACCAGGCCAGCATCACGTCGGTCAGCGCCAGGTCAATCTCGGTGTGGTGCAGCTGGAAGATGTCCTCGGTTTCGGTGAGAACGCCCTGGCGGACCAGCAGGTCGCCGAACTCGCGAATCTTGGCGAAGAACTGCGTGGTGAACCAGTGCTCGCAGTAGAACTTGTGGTCCTCCACGAACGGGAAGACGAGCCGGGCCAGGCCCAGCATCTGATCGAAGGCAGCGCGCTCTTCGTCGCTGGTCAGTAGTGCGCGGTATTCCGTGGCTATCCGGTCGCGCTCGGCCCTGAGCTGCTCGGTGGGACGGTCTAGCGACTGACCGTCCCGAATCAGCCGCACATACCGCGGCAGTGCCGTGAACGGTACTGTCAGATCCTCGTTCCAGCTCCGGTGGTGGTGGTAGAACCCGTCCCCGGTGGACACGTGGAACCACGGCACCCGGGCTTCGGCGAGCGCGGCGAGCCAGTGCTCGCCATCCTCGCCCCGCTCAGCCATCGCCGCCAGCACAGCGTCCGGGTCAGCGCCCTCGGTCAGCAGGTCGTCGACGTGGTAGTCGACGGCGAGCTGGGCCAGCCGCTTCAGTTCGTCGTCGGGGCGGTACATGATCACTTCGATGCCCGCGCACATGCGCCCGACCATCTGATCCGGCATTTCCGGGAAGGCCTGCTTGCAGAACTCGAAGAAGACGACGTAGGCGCCATAGCCGAGCATGAGCATCTCGGTGTGGTGATGCCATGCCTTCGAGAACAGGCTGATGCAGCGCTGGAAGTTCTCCCGGACGAAGTGGTTCTGCGCGATGCCCACGGAGTTGAAGACGACGTCCGCGTCCTCGACTTCGGGCAGGTCCGGCACTTTGATGCTCTCGATCTCGCTGATGAGGCCGGCCATCCGGGCCTTCCAGCCCTCGTAGAGCCTGTCCCAGTTCTCGTAGTAGTAGCCGGCCCGCTGCTGGAATGTGGCCAGCCGCTGCTCGATCTCGGCCTGGTCAGTCACCGGGATCGCGGTGATGTAGACGCGGCCGTTAATGATCCGGTGCTCGATCCCGAGGGTGGTCGGGAACACGAACAGCCTGGCAGTGTTCGCGCCGATCGCGGTGTACGGGATCTCCGACGTGATGCTGTCGAACGCCGGTATCGGCTCGGGGAAGTGCATGGCGTTGTGGAACCAGAACCTGTCGTCATCCTCGGGCTGGAACCGGGTGAAGTAGGAGTACATCGAGCGCCACCCCTCGGCGCCCGGCACGTCCTCGATCTGCGAGGGACGCGGGAAGCTGAAACCATCGTCACCCATGCTGCCTCCTCAGCCCACGGGATAGTGCTGTTGCCTTGCTGCGTACTGGACGAAAAAGTCCAGCGAGGCCGGGTTGGCCATCGCGTTCGGATTGGCGGCCTGATCCGCGGGCACCCCGCGGAGGATCTTGCGCACCGGCACCTCCATCTTCTTGCCGGTGAGGGTGACCGGAATGTCCGGCGCCTGCACGATCGCATCCGGGACGTGACGCGGCGTGTACTCCCGGCGCAGCCGGTCGCGAATCTGTGCCGTGATGCCATCATCGAGCACCAGCTCGTCCGCTAGCTTGACGAACAGCGGCATGAAGAACCGTCCGCCCGGCAGGTCAAGGTTGACGATCAGCGCGTCCTCGACGGCATCGATCCGGGAGAGGACGCGGTATACCTCTGCCGTGCCGATGCGCACGCCGTGCCGGTTGAGCGTGGCGTCAGACCGGCCGACCACGAAGCAGCCGCCCCGCGAGTTGACCTTAAAGAAGTCGCCGTGCCGCCAGATGCCGGGATACCGATCGAGATACGCCTCCCGATACCGCACGTCACCGTCGTCCGCCCACAGTCGCACCGGCATCGACGGCATCGGCGCAGTGATGACGAGCTCTCCCACTTCCCCGACGACGCTGTCGCCCTGCTCGTTGTAGGCGTACGCCGAAACGCCGAGGTGCCGGGCCTGAATCTCTCCGGCGTAGACCGGCAGCGTGGGCACACCGCCGACGAAACCAGTGCACACGTCGGTCCCGCCACTGCCGGTCGCGACCCAGACATCCTTTTTGACGTTCTGGTAGAACCACGCGGTGCACTCGGGCGACACCGGCGATCCGGCAGGCATGATCGCCCGCAGCGCGGACAGGTCATACCGGTGCGCGGGCACGATTCCCGCCCTGATCATCTGGTCCACATATGCCGGGCTCGCCCCGATGAAGGTGACGTCCGCCTCCTGCGCGAGCCGCCACAGCACGTCCGGCTCCGGGTAGGTCGGACTGCCGTCGTACAGCACCGGGCGCACGCCTAGCAGCAAGGAGCTGACGAGGAAGTTCCACATCATCCAGCCGGTGGTGGTGAAGAACAGCATCCGGTCGCCCGGCCGCAGGTCCATGTGCAGCTGCTGCAGCTTCAGCTGCTCGATGAGGATCCCGCCGTGACCGTGCACGAGCGCCTTGGGCAGCCCCGTGGTGCCCGAAGAGAACAGGATCCACAGCGGATGATCGAACGGCACCTGCTCGAAGTCGAACTGCCCGGCCGGGACCGGTGGCTGATCCAAGACCTCGTCCCAGCGCAGCAAGTCCGGCGCCGGCGCGGGCGCCGCTGGATCCGGGTACGGCAGCCAGATCACGTGTTCCAGCTGGTCGAGTCCGGCGATGATCGCCCGCAGCTCGGCGCCGCGGTCGAATTGCGCGCCGCCATACTGGTATCGGTCAACGCAGAACAAGACCTTCGGAGTCAGCTGCCGGAACCGGTCGAGCACGCCACGCCAGCCAAAGTCAGGCGAGCAGCTAGTCCATACCGCACCGATGCCCGTAACGGCCAGCATGGCGACGGCGGTGTGCGGAATGTTCGGCATGTAACAGGCGACGCGGTCGCCTGGCCGCACCCCCAGCGTGCGCAGCTGAGTCCCGAGTATCCGCACCTGGCCAGCCAGGTCGTTCCAGTCCATCGCCGCCAGCGGTGCCGACTCGCTGACCGAGAACAGCGCAGGCTCGCCTGGCCGCTCCTGCCGGAGGACGTGCTGCGCGTAGTTAAGCCGCGCGCCGGGGAACCACTGCGCGCCGGGCATGCTCACCCTGCCGAGTACGCGCTCGGGTCGCACCGAGCAGTCGACGCCGCAGTAGTCCCAGATTGCCTGCCAGAAACCGCCGAGGTCGCTGACTGACCACCGCCAGAGCGCGTCATAGCTGTCAAACGAGCGGCCGCGTGCGGCGAGCCAAGCCTGGAACGCGGTAACGTTGGCGCCGGCCACCTGCTCGGCGCTGGGCGTCCACAAGAGGTCGCCCTCGCGCACTGGCTCGGTCATGCACCGACGATCTCAGTGGCCCCAGCTCAGGGCAATGACGATTTCACAGGATGAAATCCCGGCGGAGGTCCATCAAATGGCAGGAGTCCGGCTCGGCGGGGCCGTGGTGTTCGTGCGCAACCTCGACCGGTCGATCAAGTTCTACACCGAAGTGCTCGGCCTCACCGTCGCGGACCGGAGCACGACCGCCGCACTGCTGAGCGCGGCGGACGGTCCGCAACTCGTGCTGCGGGCTTTCGGCGAGAATGCCACGCATCCGCTCGGCGCGCTGGGTGTGCAGTACCTGGTCTGGATGACCGACAGCCGGGAGGACCTCGACCGCCGCACCGAGCTATTGCGCCAGCGATCGGCGTATCGCGATGTTCATTCGGTCGACAACGGCGTCACCGTCGAGGGCCGCGACCCGGACGACCTGGTACTCATGCTCAACTACCGGCCGGACGGGGCTGGAGGCCTCGGCTCACTGCCCGCTCGGGTTTACGCCTGGTAGCTCAAGGGACCGTCCGCGGTTTAGTCAGCGCATCGGGGGAACGCGCTATACCAGGGGAGGCGATGCAGCCATGGCGGACATTAACTACCAAACGGTATTCCGGGCGTTCCCCGGCCCCACGGCACTGCTGAGTCGCGATTTCACGATTCTGGATGCCAACGAGGACTATCTCGCGGCCGTTGGCCGGGAGCGGGGGGATCTTGTTGGCCGCAATATCTTTGCTGCGTTTCCGGCAAACACCCGCGAAGCTGCCGATAGCGGCGCAGACGATCTGCGTGAGTCGCTCGAGTCGGTCGTGGCAACTGCGGAGATCGACAGGATGGACCTGATCCGCCACGACATCGAGGTGCCCGGCAAGGCGGGTGTCTTCGAGGAGCGTTACTGGGCGTGCGTCAACGCTCCGGTCATCGGGCCGGACGGTCGACCGCACATGATCGTCCACCGAGCGGCCGACGCGACGGCGACAGTACGGAGCGTCCTTAAGGCCCAGGCCGTCAGCGGCTGACGAGCCGGCCACCCCGGTTTGGTCCAGACAGCGTCGGGCACGCCTCTACCCGGGCACGCGCCGGTACGGGAGCAACCGCAGACCGAACGGGGGGACGATGCCATACCTCAAGGCGGGCCAGGAGAACACCGGCTCGATCGAGATCTACTACGAAGACCATGGCGCCGGGCAGCCGGTGGTGCTGATCCACGGTTACCCGCTGAGCGGGCGAGCCTGGGAGAAGCAGGTCCCGATGCTGCTCGACGACGGTCGCCGGGTGATCACCTACGACCGGCGCGGGTTCGGCCGGTCCAGCCAGACAGCCGTTGGTTATGACTACAACTCCTTCGCAGGCGACCTGCACGTCCTGATGGAGAGCCTCGATCTGCATGACGCCATCCTGGTCGGGCACTCCATGGGTACCGGCGAGGTCACGAGATACCTCGGCCGATACGGGTCGGCGCGGGTGGCGAAGGGTGTGCTCATATCGCCGATCCCGCCATTCCTCCTGCAGACAGCAGACAACGCAGAAGGCCTTCCCGCGAGCCTCTTCGACGGGTTCATGGCCAGCGCCAGGCAGGACTCTGCCGCCTGGATGAAGGGGTTTCTCGACAACTTTTTTAACATTGACAAGTTCCGCGGCACGCTGGTCAGCGACCAGTACTACCAGTCCTGCTGGAACATCGCGGTATCCGCAGCACCAACCGCAGCGGTGGCGTGCATCCCTACCTGGGAGACGGACTTCCGCGCTGACCTGCCCAAGATCGACGTGCCGATGCTCGTCATTCAGGGCGATGACGACCGGGTGCTGCCGTACCAGAAGACCGGGCAGCGGCTGCCAGGCATGATCAAGGACGTGCAGCTGGTCACCATCGATCAGGGGCCGCATGCAATCGCCTGGACGCACGCCGACCAGGTCAATGCGGCGCTGATGAAGTTCATCGCCTGACCGTGGGCAGCCGCGCGCGCATACCTGTGGGGGCAACGGGGTAGCAGCCGGGAGGACGATCCAACAAACCCCCGGAGAGTGACCGTCATGAAAACCCTCACGAGCCGCGCGAGCGGCTGCCTTCTCATGCTGCTTGGCGCCTGGGGCGCGCTCGTGCCCTTCGTCGGTCCCTACTTCGGCTACGCCTACACGCCCGACAAAGCATGGGCGTACACGACCGGCCGTCTCTGGTTGTCCGTGGTGCCCGGTGCCGCGGCGTTCCTCGGCGGGCTCATCGTCTCGGTGTCGTCGCGCGGGGGCGCCGCGGGCGCGTTCCTGGCTGTGCTCGGCGGTGTCTGGTTCGTCATAGGTCTCCAGGTGCTGGCCCTGGCCAAGCCCGGAATCGCCCCCGGCACCCCGGCGACCGTCGCGAACTCGATGTTCCACCCGGCCACCATGCACTTCCTCGAGAGCCTGGGCTTTTTCTACGGCGTTGGCGTGGCGGTCGTATTCTTCGCCGCAATGGCGCTCGGCCGGGCAGGCGTCGCCCGCTACCTGGCCCGCGAGTACGAGGCGACTCCCGAGTACGAAACTGCTGCGTACTGAGTCAGGGACTAGTGCGCACCGAGTCCAAGCAGTAGGCCGTCATCGGCGACCGCGGGCGAGCTCGTCAGGAAGATGACCACGCCGCGGGCTGGGGCGATGACCGTCTCCCGCACATCGGCACCGTCCAGGCTGCTCACGGTGCCGAGAACCTGGCCTTCAGCAACGGACTCCCCCGCCGCGACCGCAGGCTCCCACCAGCCTGAGAACTGGCAGCGCAGCCACAGAAACCGGCTGAGCCGGGTGGGCGCCGCGGAACTGTCAGCGCGGGACGTGGGCAGCGCGGCCATGCCAAGCTCCGCGAGCACCCGGTTCAGCCCGGCCACGTGCAATGCGACCGCGTATTCTTCGACCAGGCCGCACCCCCCGGCCTCGGCAGTGATGGCCGGAATTCCTGCCTCGGCCGCGGCGCCGCTGCTGGACCCGGTCACCGCCCGGCCAGGCCCGGCCGACTGCCTGATGATGTAAGGCAGGCCGTAAGCCTCGGCGAGAACCCTCGCGCGATCCTCGGCCGGTCCCGACTCGTAGAGCGCGAACGGCTGCAGCGCCTCGACCAGGTCGCCGCAGTGCGCGTCGACCATGGCGTCCGACCCGGAAATCAGGCGCGAGAATGTGTCATAGGCGAGCCGGTCGGCGAGCGTTCCAGCCGGGTCCCCCGGGAAGCAACGGTTGAGGTTCTTGCCGTCCTCGGGCACGACGAACGGCGACCGCGCGGCGAAGGCCGTCACGTTCAGCACCGGGATGACGCGGATACGCCCAGTCAGCTCCTGGGCCGCGAGGCCGGTTACCCATCGCCGCACGCCGGCCATGGCGGCGTACTCACAGCCGTGCACGCCCGCGATCACCGACAGCGTCGGGCCATCGCCCGACCCGGTGACCTCCACGAGGGGCACCGCCAGCCCGGCCAGGTCGATCTTGCTGCGTACCACGATCGGCGGCATAACGCACTCCTCACTCTGCTCGCACTCGGTCTAGAAGCCCGAGTCCGCCCTGGTAGCGTCGGGCGAGCACCGGGCGTTCCAGCCGCGGCGCCCGAAAGGGGACGTCGGCATGAAGGTATTCCTGTCCACCGACATGGAAGGTACGGCGGGCGTCGTCGACTGGGAGCAATGCAGCGGAGATGGGCCCGCCGGCATCGCCGGACGTCGCCTGCTGCTGGCTGAGGTTAACGCCGCGATCGAGGGTGCGGTCGCTGGCGGCGCGACCGAGGTCGTGGTCAACGATTCGCACTCGACCATGCGCAACTTGCCTGCCGACGAACTGGCCGGTCAGGCTTCTTACATATCCGGCAGCCACAAGCCGCTCTACATGATGCAGGGCCTGGACGACACCTTCGATGCGTGCTTGTTCGTCTCTTATCACGGCTCGGTCGGTGCCCCGGCGGGACTCTCGCACACCTACAGCCCGCGGGCCGTGGTCGAGGTCCGCCTCGACGGCACGATCACCGGCGAGGCTGGAATCAATGCCCTCGTCGCCGCGCACTACGGAGTTCCCGTGGTGCTGGTCACCGGTGACCGCGCTGCGTGCGAGGAGACGGCGTCGCTCATTCCCGATGTCTACCAGGCGATTGTCAAGGAACACGTCAGCCGGCTCGCCGCGCACAGCCTGCACCCCGACCGCGCGTGCGCACTCATACGCGGCCAGGCTCAGGCGGCAGTTGCGACCGCTCGAACTGCCAAGCCGCCCGTCCTCGAGCCGGGCGTGCTCGAGGTGTTCGTACGCACCACCGACATCGCCGAGGCCGCGAGCTGGGTGCGTGGAGTGGACCGTACGGGGCCCCGCGAGCTCCGCATCCAGGGTCCGAGTCAGCTGGCAACCTATCGCGCGTTCTGCGCGGCCATCCTGCTGACTCGTTCCATCGCCGCAGCCGTCTAGGTCGCGATATCTGGATACGGCAAGCTCCAGTGGCTGAGCTTGGCCGCGAATTCGCGCTGGAACTCTAGCGGTTGCGAGTAATCCCGCTCGAACAGCGCAATGTAGAGGGTCAGCAACAGGAAGTTGTGCGCTCCCAGCTCGAATAGCTTGACGTAGTCATGCGTCGCGAGCGCCTCGTGCTCGTCGGCAGTCAGTGTCGGCCAGGTGCTGCGCTCCGCCTCCGGGCAGTTCAGGATGACCCTGGCGCGCTCGGCTGCCCACCAGTCGACCGTGCCGCGGGGGTCGGTGCGGTACCGCTCCACAAGCTCCGGGTCGCGATCAATGGTGAACAGGAACTTGTCCACGAGGTATTTGCTCACGACCCCTCCGTCGGATACCAGGTGAAGTACGCCTCCATGGTGTGGAAGAGGTCCAGCGAGTCGGTGTAGTCCGCCTTCACGTTCTCGCCGGCCACCCCCATCATCAGCATGAAGTCCATGAAACCGTGGGTCGCGTTGCCGGGCAGCCACAGGCTGTCCAGGCTGACCTCGGCGAGGGCGGACTGCAGGTCGCCGGACGCAATCCAGTGCACGGCTTTGCGGTCAAACTCCGGGTCCGGCCCGTGCGGCCCGAACTGGCGGGGGCCGCCCAGCTCAAGCGACAAGTGGCCGGTGCCGATGATCGCGACTCGCTTGTCACTCGGCCACGCCTCGACAAGGCGCCGGATCGACTTGCCGAGCTCCACGAACCGCCGCGGCTGCGGCAGCGGCGGGGCGAAGATATTCGTGTAGACCGGTACGATCGGCAGGTCAGCAGATGGCCGCAGCGTGATGAGCGGGCACGTGATGCTGTGGTCCACTCGCAGCTCGTTGCTGAACGCAAGGTCGAATCCCTCGTCGAGGCCGTGCCGCAACAAATAGGCGGACAACTCCTCGTCGCCCGGCAGGAACATCCGCGGCAGGCCGAACTCCCGCTCCTCGTTGTAGAAGTTCGCGTCGTAGTAGGGCGCCTTGCCGATCAGGAACTGGGGCATGTTGTCCAGCCACAGCTGATGGAAGTGGTCGCTGCCGACCATGACAAGCACGTCCGGATTAGCCCTCGTCAGCGTCTCGCGGAACGCCTCGATCTTGGCAACCCACTCGTCCGCGAACGGCGGCCGGTCCGCTCCAGCCGAGGTGCTCGCCCGGTAGTAGAACGGGTGATGCGTCGATGCGATGACCGCCGCGATCTTGGCCATGGCGCTCCTCGGGTCAGGCTATGTCCGGTACACGGACATTAGTCCGGGCCCGGAGTTTAGCCAAGGGCGCTCCGCCCCCGCACCATCTGGCTTGGCCGCTAGAAGTTCGGCAGCGCCGTCGAGATGTCGTAGTTCTGCCCCCAGTACCATTGGGTCGCCTGCGAGCCAGGGACGATGTGCGGCACACCCGTCGGGTCGGCGATCCAGTACCTGGTGTGGGACGGCATCCACCAGGGCAAGGCGTTGATCGCCGCCTGCACGGCGCCCCAGTCGGATCGCATGGTGTAGACGATCGCAACGGAGTTGGGCGAGGCGTCGAGCTTCTGGGCCACCCAGGTGGCTGCCTGCGCGGGAGTGGCGTCGCCGGGCTCGACGTCCAGCACGTCGGCGTGCGTGTCAGAGCCATTGGTGTCGATCCAGAGCACAAGCCCGCGCTTGCCGACCTGTGACGGTGCGGCCGCGTAGTTGCCGTCAGCGTAGACGGCGACGGCCTGACTTGAGGAGGGCAGCGCGGACGGAGTCACCGAGTCATAGATCTGGTACGGCTGCGGAGCAGGCTGCGGCGCTGGCACAGCCGCTGGCGGCGCCGGCGTCCCGGCCGCCTGAGCCGTGGCCGCGGCCGGCTGTGCGGTGGCCGGTGCCCCGGCTGGCTGAGCCGATGCCGTCACGGAATGGGCTCCAGCCGCTTCCGATCGCCCTCGCATACCGGCCGCCCCGGCGCGAGCCTGCGCCTCGGCGGGCGCCGCGGCGACCTGCGGGCTGGCTGCAAGAAGGGAGCTGGCGGCTGGTGCCTGCTGGTCGTTTGACGCCGCAGCGACCCGCGTGCTGGCCGACGCCACGGAGCTGGCCGACGCCACGGAGCTGGCCGCCGGCGCCTGCTGCTGACTGGGCGCGGCGGCGACCTCTGGGCTGGCCGCGGGAAGGGTGCTGGCGGTTGGTGCCTGCTGCGCGCTAGGCGCCGCGGCCACGTGCGGGCTCGACTGCGTCACCGGGGCGGCTGCCAGCGGCCCGGCTGTGACGTCACTGACATGCGCGGCCTGGCCTACCGCAACGGGACTAGCCGGTGCCTGGCCGTGATAGGCAGCCAGGCTGATGGCCGGCCCGGTGCTCGCCGCTACGCCGAGGAGGGAGCCAAGGGTCGCTACCGACGCCGCGCCCACGCCGATGGCCATGCGCGAGCGACTCCGGGTCAGGTCCCTGGCGTTCTGGGCAATGGACTGTGCTGAGGGCATGCGAAACTGCAACGTCGAGCCTTTGTTCGGGAGCGGGGGCGCTCGGCGAAACCCAGGACCTGCCTCCTGCGCAGGCAACCACGCCGGCGGTCAGGATGCGCGGACGTGACGCGGGTCACGGCGGCACTGTGCTCGGGGCACTCATCCAGCGCCTGGGTGCTATCTGTTACTTACTGTTAACGCCAGGTAGCGCGCCCGGAATTGCCAACGTGGCGCGGATCACACTCGCTAGGGAAACGGCGGCGCAGGCGGTCCGCCCTCGATGATCTCCCTGCCCCTCCGCGCGATCGCCTCGTTGCGGTTGGTCGAGGTCAGGATGTAGAAGCGGGAGCTGCGGACGCCGGCCACCACAGCGTCCGCGACGTCAGCGGGGTCAGCCCCGGCGGCGGCCTGCAGCTGGTCAAACCGTGCCGCGCTGTCCTGCTCGGCGGGCGTGAGAGCGGTCGCCGGGCCTGCCCAGGCCGGCCGGTTTCTAGCCGACGAGCCGAACCGGGTGCGCACCGCGCCGGGACACAGCACCGACACCCCAACGTTGGGCGCCGCCGACTGAAGCTGGAAGTAGAGCGTCTCGGACAGCGCGACGATGGCGTGCTTGGAGATGCCGTACGGTCCGAGTGCGCCCGCGAAGACGCCGAAGACCGACGCGGTGTTCAGCACGTGCGCGGTGTCCTGGGCCGCCAGTACGGGAACGAACGCACGCACGCCGTTGATCACGCCGCCGAGGTTCACCCTCAGCACCCATTCCCAGTCGCAGGTCGGGATCTCCCACAACGGCCCGTGCGGACCGCCGACTCCAGCGTTGTTGCACAGCAAGTGCACGGCGCCGAACTCGGCAAGTGCCGCGTCGCGCAGCGCCGTGACCTGGTCCGCGCTGGATACGTCGGTCGGCACCGAAAGTACCCTGGCGCCCTGGCCGGCGAGCTTGGCAGCCGCCGTGGTCAGCGCCGGCTCCTCGACGTCGGCCATGACCACGTGCATGCCCTCGGCCGCGAAGCGCTCGCATAGGCCGAGCCCGATCCCGCTCGCCGCGCCGGTCACCACCGCCACCCGGCCGGGGCCGACGATCCCCGTGCTTTCGCTCATGCCGTCTGCTTATCAGCACGCGCCGTCGGTGGCCATGCCCTTGCGGACGAAGAATGGCCGCGACCGGGCACCCGCGCAGGCAACCTACGGCGCTGTCAGGCCGAGCCTTCGCTGCTCGATGACCAGGCAGCGGTCTTCCACGTAGAGCAGCCCGGCCCGCGCGGCGATGTCCCGCGCCTCCGCAGACACAATGCCCAGCTGCAGCCACAGCGCGGTCGCACCGGCCGCGACGGCCTGGCGGGCGATGTCGGCTGCCTGGTCCGACGGCCGGAACACGTCGACCAGGCCCACCGGCCTCGGCACGTCACCGAGTGCGCGGTAGACGACGGCGCCGAGGATCGTGTCGGCGTGCGGGTTGACCGGCACGATACGCCAGCCATGCCGTTGCATGTGCGCGGGCACCGTGTGGGCCGCCTTGGTGACGTTCCGGCTCGCGCCGACCACGGTGATGGTGTCGTAGCTCGTGAGGATGCGTTCCACGAGGCGGTCAGTGTCGGTCACGCAACCACCGTAAGCCCGCCTCCAGTTGGTCGCCACGACCGCTCCATCTGACCCGCACCGCGACCGGCTGGGCTGCTGCTAGTAGCGCGTGACCGAAAGGCGACCGCAGTGACTGGAACCAGCGTGCTTGTGATCGCCCCGTGGGTGGTGTTCGCCGCGGGCCTGGCGGTGCTGTGCGCGTGGCTGAGCCGCTGGCATCGCCGACGCTAGTCACGGCGTGACGGCCAGGGCGCCGTCGTCCGCACACCGCGGACAGTACCGCTCCTCAGGCTGGCGGTGCAGCGAGCCCGGCGGGATCGCCGCCGCGCACTGCTCGCAGCGGCCGAATCGGCCGGCTGCCAGCCGCGCCAGCGCCTCGTCGGTGTCGGCCAGCGCCTTGCGAGCGGAGATGGCCTCGTCCATGAGCCGCCGCAGGCCGGATTCTGGCTGGGCGAGCATGCGGTCCGGCGCGGCCGCCGCGGCGTCGTGAAACGCGAGCGACAACTCGGTGACCTCGGACAGCCGGTCCCGCCAGCGGGCCTCGAGCACCTCCCGCCACCTGGGATAACCCGCGATCGCAGCTGTCGCCGTCATGTGCTCTCCTGTCCCCGCGCCGCGCCGTGCGTCGCTGCCACCAGGAGAGCCGCCGACGTTGCACGATCGGTGCGCCTGGTGTGATGACGGAGTGGAGACGTCAGGCGGCCGGCAACGTCAGTGTCATTGTGGTGCCCTGGTCTGGCGCGCTGCTGGCCGCCAGCTCGCCCCCGTGGGCGGTTGCCAGCTCGGCTGCGATCGCGAGCCCGATGCCGGCCCCTGATGTCTGCGTGACCTGACTTCCGCGCCAGAACCGGTCGAAGATGTGCGGCAGTTCGTCCGCCGGGATGCCGATGCCGGTATCGGTCACGATCAGCACCGCAGCGGATCCGGCGGGCCTGGTACCGACAGTGACCGACCCGCCAGCCGGGGTGAACTTCAGCGCGTTGGTCAGCAGGTTGGTGACGATCTGCCGCAGGCGTGGCCGGTCGGCGCGGACAGTGACCGGCTCGAGCTCGCGCCGCAGCGAGATCTCGGCCGCCTCGAACCGCCAGGCCAGGCTGCCTGCGGCATCCGCGGCGACCTCCGCGAGGTCGCACTCGCGCAGGGCCAGCTGCACGGCAGCGGCATCCGCGGCGGCAAGTTCTTGCAGGTCGTTGACCATACGGCCGAGCCGGAGCACCTCATCACGCAGCGAGGCCAGCTGCTCTGGCGTGGGTTCGGCCACCCCGTCGAGCAGCGCCTCGTGCCCGGCCTGCAGGATCGCGACGGGCGTCCGCAGCTCGTGGGCCACATCAGCGACCAGGTCGCGGCGCAGCTGCTCCTGCCGGTCGAGCGTGTCGGCCATTTTGTCGAACGCTCTCGTCAGCTCGAGCAGCTCGCCGTGCGCCCGCACCGGACCCACCCGCGCGGATCGCTCCCCTTGGCTCATCGCGCGCGTGACGGCGATGAGCCGCGTCACCGGGCCGGTAATGCGCCTGGCAACTGCCACAGCGACCACCAGGGATAGCACTGCCGCCAGGCCCGCAGCGCTGACGATCGCCTGGAGCAGGGCCACTTGCAGGGCGTCGTCTGCGCTGGCGAGCCCCGCGCCAGTAAATCGAGTCAGCACCGTGCCGACGGGTCCGCTCGGCCCGCTGACTGGGGCACGGTACTGGTCGGCTTCCGACTGCGCGGCAAACCCGGCTGAGGACACGACCACCTCACCCGCGCTATCGCGAATCTGCACCTCCGCCCCGGTGCGCCTCGCCAGGTCGAGCACCGGACCGAGGTCACTGCGCGCCCAGCTCCGGTGCTGTTCCCAGCTTGCGGCCGCGGCAACCGCGACCGCCTGCGCGAGGTCGGCGCGCTGCCGGTGCGCCAGAGATCGCACGTCGGCCGCGGCCAGCACGGCGGTCAGGATCGCCAGCAGGGCGACCGCAGCTAGTGCCACGGCGATGAACGCCAGGGCCAGCCGGAGAGCAGTCGCGCTGCCGCCCGCTAGCTGCGGCCTATCCATCGCGGGTCAGGCCGAGCCGGTATCCGCCGCCGAGCACGGTCCTGACGATCTGCGGGCTCGCTGGATCGGACTCGATCTTGCGACGCAGGTTCTTGACGTGCGAGTCGATGGTCCGTTCGTAGCCCTCGAACTCATAGCCGCGCACCCGGTTGATGAGCTCGAACCGCGAGTACACCCGGCCCGGCACGGTCGCGAGCGCCACCAGGATGCCCCACTCGGTTGGCGTCAGGTCGATGAGGTCACCACGCACTGTGACCTCTCGCCTGGACTGATCTATCACCAGCGCGCCGTCCCCGTATCGATCGGCCGCCTGCCCGTCTGCCGGGCTGCCGCGGCGCAGGATCGCCTGGACACGCAGCACCAGCTCCCGCGGGCTGAACGGCTTTGTCACGTAGTCGTCCGCGCCGAGCTCCAGGCCGCGGATCCGGTCTTCCTCGGCGCTCCTGGCGGTGAGCATGAGGATCGGGGTGGACCCGGCGGCGCGCACCTCGCGGGCCACCGTCTCGCCTGGCACATCTGGCAGCCCGAGGTCGAGGACCACCAGATCGGGCCCGGCATCGGTGGCAAGCGTGAGCGCCTCCGCACCGGACTCGGTCGATAGGACGGTGAAGCCGGCCCGTTCGAGGTAGGACCGCACCAGTTCGCGTAGCTTGCGCTCGTCTTCGACGAGCAGAATTGTCGCCACTGCTCACCTGCCTTCTTCCTGGCCGACCGATGCCCTGGCTGACCGCTCGCGGCTACCATAGATCACTGCGCTGACGGCCTCTCGCCGTGCCTTTCTGGCTGCGGACAGCCGGCGCGCGCGCCGGGTCGCCTCGATGAGCACGCTCGCCACGGTGACGATTCCCAGCGCCAGTAGCAGGCCTGCCCACGGCCGTTCCTCGAAGGCGCGGCCGCCAATCCGGCCTATCAGGAACGCGTAGCTTGCCCACAGCGCCGCCGCACAGGCGGTTGCGGGCACGAAGCTCCGCCGCGGGTAGCCAATGAGCCCGCAAGTCACGGTCACGGCCGTACGCCCGCCGGGAATGAACCGGCACGCCACGATGATGCGCGCCCCGAACTCGCCGAGGACCCGCTCCGCCCACGCCCGGCGACGCGCGCCCCGCGCGCCGCCGAAGGCCCGGTCGGCGACCACCGGGCCGAAGTGCTTGCCCAGCCAGTACGCCCCGTTGTCGCCGAGAAAGGCGCCCGCCGCGGCCAGCGCGACGAGCACCCCGATCCGCGGATCGGTGCTGCCGGCGGTCGCGACGCCAAGGGCGATCACGGCTGTCTCGCTCGGCAGCACGAAGATCACCGCGTCGAGGGCCGGCACGAGCAGCGCTATGAGATAAGACACCGGTGATCCGACAGCCAGCTGGGTCAGCCAGGTCACGAGTTCGTCTCCCGTCAATGCGGCCGCGGTGCTTCGGTCGGCACCAGCAGATCCGACTCCGTTCCCGGCCTGGTGGAGATGACGTGGCGATCTGATGAAGATCACGCCGCCACTGGCCGCCCGGCTGACCATCCGGCCTGCACGGTGGCTGCGCCGAGGCTGCACCAGCCCGCGGTGCCATGGCGGTAGCCAGGCGCTGCCGGCAAGGACGGATAGGAGCACTCGATGATCGCCACAACGATCAGCTACCCAGCCGCCGTAGGCCCTGACCTGCTCCAGGCCGGCTGGCTCGCACTGCACGCGCCGCGGCCGCAACAGGACACCCCATCGCCCCGGCAGGACCGCTTGGTGGCCCGCGAGAACGAGCTGCCCAGGGCAGACCGGGTGCTCGCGGTCACGGCGCGACCCGGCCAGGAGTCGGCCGACCTGGGCGCGCTGCTTTACACCCTCGGCCGGGTCGGCGCCCGGCTAGCATTGCTGAGCCTGACCAGGGGCGAGGCGTCGACTCTCAACTCCACCGTGGAACGGCTGGAGTCCGTCCGGCCGTGGGAGCTCCGCGTCGCCGCGCATCTGCTCGGGGTCTCCTCGGTAGCGGTCGCGGACTACCCAGACGGCAGGCTCAGCTCATGCGAGCCAGGTGCGCTGACCGAACGGGTGAACCGGGCGGTCGCCGACCATTCCGCTGATCTCGTGCTTGTCAGCGACCCCGCTGAGAGCGGGCTGGACGAGGCGATGGTCGCCATGGCGGCCTGTGAGGCTGCGCGGGCCGCCGCCGTGCCGGCGCTCGCGCGGACGGTGTCATCGGCTCGGGGCGGCTGGCAAGTGGACCTGGGCGCTGACACCGCGCGGGCTCGCGCCGCGCAGCGCTCCGCGGTCGCCGCGCACGCC
>JASHOE010000332.1 GCA_030041275.1 Streptosporangiaceae bacterium | reverse complement strand
ATCAGCGATGCTGGCGGGAATCCGCCTGTTGTCGTTGACTCCGATGACCTCGTGGCCCGCCCGGCTGCGACGATGGCGGCCTACTGCACGGCCGTCGGGCTGCCCTTTCATTCGCGAGCGCTCAGCTGGGAGCCGGGTGAGCGAGCCGAGTGGCAGCGGTCTGCTGTCGGGCACTCGGACGCCAGCACCAGTTCCGGTTTCGAGCGGCGGGAACACAAGTATCGCTACACGGTCGAGAACTGCGAGAAGCTCGCGCGGTACGCCGCCCATCACCGGCCGTTCTACGAGCAGCTCTATGCACAGCGGGTAGACGTTACGCCTCGGGACTGCCCTACAGCCGACGGCAGCGCCGATGATTTTTGCTCTGGCACGGAGTCAGATCCGGAGCGAGTCAAGAGGTGGCCGGAGTAGGCCGCTGGGACAAGGGAGTCATGCGATGACGCGGTACCTGATCTCATTCGACGCCAGCGCGATGGACCACATCCCAGACGAGGACATGGCCGCGGTGGGCAAGGCCGCGCACGAGGTGGTCTGGGAGGCCGCGAACGCTGGCGTGTTGGTTTTCTGCGGCGGACTGGAAGAGCAGCCAGCCAGCGTCGTGGCCACCGACGGGACGGTCACCGACGGCCCGTTGCCGGAGGCCATCGGGGGGCTCACGATCATCGACGTGCCCTCACGCGAGGAGGCGCTGGCATGGGCCGCCAAGATCGCCGTCGCCTGCCGCTGTGCGCAAGAGGTGCGGGAGTTCATGCCCGACCCCGAAACCGACGCGATGCTCCGCCAGGCCGCTAGCCGACACTGACGTCCCGACGACCCTCGTAGGTTCCGCGCTCGCACAGGCTCACATCTGGGATCTCAGCACGTCGACCTCGGCGCCGGGCGTGAACGGGTCGAAGCCGTGCTCGATCAGCCAGCGGATCCCCAGCAGGCTTCGCAGCGACCACCACGCGCGGATGACGTCGAGGTCGACGTCGATGCCGTAGCCGGCTACGACGTCGCCAAGGTGCTCCTGATGCCCGAGCGTCAAGATGGCGAGGTCGTACAGCGCATCGCCCCGGGCGGCCTCGGACCAGTCGATGACGCCGGTGATCTCGTCACCGTCGACGAACACGTGAGCGACCTGCAGGTCGCCGTGCGTGAACGCCGGTGTCCACGGCCGGAGCGCAGCCTCGGCGATCCTGCGGTTGCGCGTGACCAGGGCGGCGGGAAGGACATCGTTGGTGACGAGCCACTCGCACTCGCCGGCCAGGTCCGATGCGAACTCCTCAAGGCTCTTGCCGGGCCATGGCGGCAGTGGCGCATCGTGCAGCATCCGCATGGCAGCACCCGCCGCGGCCCACGCCGCCGGTGACGTGGTCGACGGCTCACCGAGGCGGGCAATCGCCCTCCCCGGGAGGGCTGCGAGCGCCAGCACGGGCGGCTTGCGCCACAGGACTTCCGGAGTCGGGATCGGCGCCAGAGCCATCGCCGTGACCTCGACGTCGGTGCGCGTCTGATCAGCATCGATCTTCAGGAACACGTCGCCGACGCGCAGCGTCGCGCACTCCTTATGGGCGACGACGACCTCGATCTCTTCCACGCCTGGCATTGTCGCGAGATGACCACCGATTGTCGCCAGGTTTATCGCGTGCGACTGCGAGGCTGACCCGTCGCGCAGCCCGGCGCTGTCATACTAATGATGTGTATGCCGCCCTTGTAGGATCCAAGGCGCCTGAAGCATTCAATGCAGACTATTACGTCGCAATTGTCACGATACTTCCAGTATTGATGGTTGCCACCTACATACTCGCCAACTTCGCTGCGTCTATCTCATCTAAGACACAGCAAGACATGCCAGATATACTTTATCTGCTGGTTAGCTTCTTCTATCTTTACTCCCCCGTTATCGCAGCCATCGGAACAGTCGCGGGCGTCCTTGCGCTAATGTATCGGGACGCAAATCCTGCATACCAATGGATTACCTTTATATGCTTCATCAGCGTGCTCGCCTTTTTGGCTATTGCGTCGGTCATCTATCTTGCGGCGTCCGATCCTGCCAAGGGTGCGCGGAAGGTATTCAAGCGATCACCAACAGGCCATTAGACTCTGGTCCCCGCGTGACTACGTAAGTAGCTGCAGCCGTTCCGCGTCTATTGCGTCCAGCTGCTTGGTGACCGTGCCGATCTGGTCCTTGAGTCGGCCCTGCAGCGTGCTGACCTGCTGCAGCGACTGATCGACGTTGTCTTGCGCGTTGCGGATCTGCTGGCCGACCGCAAGGTCGGTGAAGATGTTGTTGAAGAAGATGTCGGCGAACTTGAAGCCTGCGCTGATCTCAAGTCCGGGCGCGGTGGGCTCGGACGCGCCGAGGTCGGCCAGGTCCGAGCGCAGGCCCGCCAGCCGCTCATCGGCTGCGCGTGCGGCCTGCGCGGCATGGTCGATGCGGTCGTGCTTGATTGCGTTGGCGACCATGCCGTGGTCGAGGTAGGTATCGAAGGTCGACCAGTTGGCGGCGGTGCCGAGGCGGTCCTGTACGTCGCTCAGCGCCTGGACGGCGGCGTCGGCGTCATGGCTGGCGCGCTGCAGTTCATTGAGTTCTGCGGTCAGTCGGCCGCGCTGTTCGGCGAGTGCCAGCAGCCGCGCGCCACGCGGGTCGGCGGACTGCGTAAGGTACTGCTCCTTGGCGGTCAAAGCGTCCGCGTATGCCTGCGGAGCCCCGGCCAGGTGTGCCTGCCGGTCCTGCAGGCTGCTGAGCTCAGCCCTCGTTGCGTCCAGGCGCTGCTGAGCCTGCGCGACCTGATAGCGGGCGGCTTCCGCGTTCGCCTTCTCCCGTGCAAGCGCGTCCTCGCGGGAGCCGTGCAGCGCGGCGAGCACGCGGGTCAGCGAGAGGTGCTCCAGCTTTTCGACGGCCTCCTCCTCGCCCGCATACCGCTGCCGGGCTGTATCCAGGTCCGCCGCCGCCGCCCGTTCGCGCGTGCTCAGCAGGTCGTGCTGCTGCTCGCACAGGTCATGCTCGCGGGCCGCCTGCGCTGCCGCGGCCAGCCGCTGCTCGATCTCCTCGGACATGGGCGTATTACAACATGTGCCGGACATTTCCGCTTGGCCGTAAGTGGCTGTTGCTGCCCCAGGTTTCACCACCTCGCAGGCGCCGTGCCGCCGGCGGGCCGGGTCCGTAATCTCGTTGACCCCTTCATGACCCTCCGCCAGGATGTGGCCAGTGGGATGGGAGGCACTCGAGCAGTGGGGTGACGACGCCGTTCGCAGCGAACCGCTCACTGGCGGAGTTGGCGTCAACGAGGTGTGGAGCGTGCGCGTCAACGGGCACCTCGCGGTCGGTCGTCTCGGCCACCGCAGCGATGCTGATCTCGCGTGGGAGACCGACCTGCTGCGACACCTCGACCGGGAAGGGATGCCGGTGCCGGTGCCGCTCCCGACCACCGACGGCCGGTACTTCGCCGACGGCCTGGTGGTGATGACCTACGTGGAGGGCGACCCACCCGAGACCGAAGCCGACTGGCGTCGCGTCGCCGACACACTCCGCCAGCTGCATCGGCTGACACGAGACTGGCCACAGCGCCCGGGCTGGCGATCATCGGCCGACCTTCTGCACGCCGAGACCGGGACGAGGGTCGACCTCGGTGCGATGCCGCCAGAGGGTGTCGTTCGATGCCGGGCAGCGTGGGCGCGACTCACCGGCCGCACGACGTGCGTCGTCCACGGCGACCCCAACGCGGGCAACATCCGCATGACCGCGGATCGCGTCACGATGATCGACTGGGACGAGTCGCACGTCGACATCCCCGACCTCGACCTGGCACTGCCGCACAACGCCGCCGGTCTCGACGACGACGCGTACGACATCGCCGCGCAAGCGTCGGCAGCATGGGCAGCCGCCGTCTGCTGGGATCCCAGCGGGATCGACCAGTTCGCAGTCAAGCGCCTCGCCGAAGTCCGAGCGGTCTGAGCGGCAGCGAATAGACAGAGCGCACCTGGCCAGGCCAGGACTCCTTGACTGACTTCATGAAGGCTGCAGCCAGCGCCCAGCTCATCCTGCTGAGCCGCCCGAGCACACCAGCTCTATGTCCACGGGGGTGCTGTCGGCGCCTGCGGTGTCGTAGATCCAAGCTTGGACGTTGCTCTGTGCTACCTGGTTGCTGGTCCCGCACCCCAAGTTGAACGGGTAGGCGATGCTGTCCGGCCCGACGATTCCGTAGCTGGGGCTGGAGAAGGGATGCTCCTCTTCTGCCCATCCGGACCCGTCGATGCCAACGAACCCGAAGCCCTCGGCGTTGTTGTCCGGATCGGAGTAGTTGAGGACGAAGTACACCAGCTGCCCGCTGGTATACGTCGACACACCGGTGACTTCCGGCACCGAGGGCGACGGCGTCTGGGGGGGAGTTGCAGGGCTTACAGGCGAGGGGCTCGTCCCCGATGACGTCGGCGTCGAGGTGGGTGACGCCGTATAGGTGGGCGAGGGGGTCGGGGAAGGCGATGAAGTGGACGACGTCGACAGCGACGAGGGCGACCCGGGGGATCCCCCTCCCACCGGGTCCAGGGCTACCGGCGGGTGGCTTGCGTTCCCGCCGCCGGGCCGCCGGTGGGAGGCAGAAGCGGCAAGAGCCGTGCCCGCTGTCACGACCGCGGCCGCAATGCCGATGGCGACGGCAGCCTTCAGCGGGCTCAGGCGCCTAAGCCTGATATGCCGCCGCAGATTGACCCGCTCCACGGTGATGCCCTGCATCGCGGACGGGGCGCCCGACGGCCACAGCGCCGCCAGAATCAGTGCAGTCTCTCCCAGGTGGGACCGGCCGCGGCGCTCCCAGCCGGCACCGTACGCCCCCGATGCCACCGACCTGAGCCGGTCGATAAAGCTGCTCGCGTCGCCGGGCCGCGAGCCGGGATCCTTGGCCATCCCTGCAGCGACGAGCGGCCGCAGTGGACCAGGCACAGGCTCCAGGGGAACCGGCGCGGCGCGATGCTGCTGGAGCAGTTCGTCGGGTTCCCCGCTGAACGGCGGATGGCCGGTAAGGCACTCGTAGAACGTGGCGGTCGCGGCGTATACATCGCTCGCAGGGCTTGCCGGGGCACCGTCGCTCTGCTCGGGGGGCGAGTACTTCAGCGTGCCCGCCGCGAGCGGGCGGTCGCCGGCGCGGGTGGCTAGGCCGAAGTCGGTCAGTTTGCTGGCCCCGTCGCCGTTGACCAGCACATTCTCCGGCTTGTAATCGCGGTGAACGACTCCAAGGCGGTGCGCAGCAGCCAGCCCGAGCAGCGAGCCCTGCAGCACGACGAGTGCCGCCTCGGGCGTGGTAGCGCCCTGGTGCGTCAGTATCTCGCGAAGCGAGACGCCCTCGACAAGCTCCATGACGATGGCGGCGCCCGCCGATGATTCGACGTATTCGTAAAGCCGGACCACGTTCCGATCGTCAATGGAAGCCAGAACTTGGGCCTCATCGCGGAACATCCGCTGAAACTCAGGATCGGCTAACAGATCAGCGCGCAAGTATTTTATCGCTACCAAGGTGCCCGACGCGTTGTGCCTGGCCAGCACCACCTTGCCGAACCCGCCGGCGCCAATCACCTTCAGTTCCGTGTATTCGGGAATATTCCATTCTGGCATTAGAGATCCCCCTTTTACCGCCACGGCCTCGGCCGCTTAAGAACGCTGATGGATCGTGCGAGTTGCGGCACGGAACCGAGACGGATCGGGCCGCGGCTCCGCGGGTCGTCAGCATCTGACGACCACATCGGTCGACGCGGTGGCTCGTTCCGGGCCGAGAACCTCCAAGGTCACGGACTGCGCCACGCTGCCACTGCCACTGCCTTCGACGGCCGCTACCACATTCACGAAGGGCTGCCCGGCGGCGACCGTCTGGCTCAGCCGCGCGGGCTGCTGCGCGCTGGGCCGGAACAGCCACTGATACGAGACCGTCCCAGCCGCGCCGTTGGTGCTAATCCGTCCGGTCAGCCTGACGCCGCAGCGAATGGGCGCCCGTTCCGCGATCACGGCCCCAGTGACGTGCAGCGGCGGATGGTAGAAGCGCAGGTAGATCACGACGCCGCTGGCCGCTAGCAAGATCACGGTGAGCGCCGGACCGACCAGCTTGCGCAGCCAATGCCGATGTCGGCCGGATGGCGTCTGGCCGTGCCAGACGTGATCCGCTGTCCGCCCACCCTGGTTCTCCGGCAAGACGACGGGCACCCCGGGGCCGTACCTCACGATCCTTGTCACCGTCTTGGATGGCTCATGAGGTGGCTCAGCAATCGCCTGGGGGCGGGGAGCCGCCAGCTCGGTCGGTGGATGGGACTCCTGGATGGCTGCCACGGGGCGGGGTTGCACCACCTCCGTGGCAGACCGCGACGCCAGCACTTCTGTCGGCGGGAAAGTCGCTGACAGCTGCGTGGGCTGGCGAGCTTGCGAGTCAGCTGACGTGGCGGGCTGAGGCTCGGCCGACGGATTCTGGCCTAAGAAGACCGTGGCCTCGCCGTCATCCGCTCCAGCCGTTCCTCCGAAACCGCGTGTAGTAGACTTTTCCCCCATTAGTCCACCTTTCGGCCAAATAATATATATGGCCTAGGTGAATCATTTCTTGCTTTGTTAGTAAACTGCGGCACTCATTGCGTTGTCAACGCTTGCCCGGTGCCTGGCTCAGCCGCGGACGGGCCTGGCATCGTGGGCATATGGCGGTAATTGAGATCAACGCGATCACGGTGCCACTGATTGTCGATGCTCCAGAACGCGGACCCTAGATTGCACGCGCGCAACCATTGCGGGTCTGTCCCTGGAGTAGCTAGATACCGCCCACCGGCCATGGCGTTCCTGCCGGCCGCGGCGACCCGGGCCCGCTTCCGTCGCAGGCCAGGGCGATGAGCGCCCGGACGACGTAGACCCAGTGGCGAGTACAGGAAACCAGCAAGAATGCCGGCGACGCCGGTCGCCGCCGTCGCGTAGCCGGTATGGCGGCGGGCGAACACCGCGACCGAGCCTAGTCCGATGAAGGCGGCAACGATCCTCGCCGGCAGGTACCACAGGCCCACGGCGTGGCCCCGTCGAAGATCCGGATC
Source organism: Streptosporangiaceae bacterium (assembly GCA_030041275.1). Classification (GTDB taxonomy): domain Bacteria; phylum Actinomycetota; class Actinomycetes; order Streptosporangiales; family Streptosporangiaceae; genus JAJYUU01. The sequence continues at coordinate 2,096 of JASHOE010000332.1, read as the reverse complement.
GACGCCCATAGATGGCGTGTTCCCAACATCTCTTGGCCGACCACTGGCTCGCGGACCCGCGCCGCCAACGGCTGACGCGCGACGGTCCAGAAGCGACGGCCGTCAGGGTGGGCCAGTGCTACCGGTTAGAGGGGATGTTACGTTTGCCTAGATTTAGGCACGATCGCCTCGGAGGACCTATGCAGCGAGGGCGGGCACTCTTCTGGACGATTATCGGAAGCGTTGCAGCTGTAGTGGCAGTAGTAATAGCCTTGATCCTAGTCAACTCTGGCGCGCCGCCAAAGACAGTTCCTTCGTCCGCGCCATCCATTTCGGTTAGTGCAAGCTCCCCAGCTGCCGAGCCTGCCCCGGTGGTGATTCCGAAGGCTTCCAGCACGTCCTCGTTCTCATATCTCTCAGATCTAGCGCCTTCCGGAAAACTCGCCGAGGGGGTGGAACCGGGTCCGGTAAAGATAGACGGATCAATTTATCCCAAGAGCATCTTGTTCTATTGTAACGTTGGCGACCCAACTGCATTTCCTGCATATAAGCTAGATCATGACGCTCGCCGGTTCCAAGCTACTATTGCGCTCGGGGCCAAGTTCCCGCCACATTTCGAAGCGGGGGTAATACTAGTTGGCGATGGGCGCACTCTCCGAACCTTTGTTGTCAGCGGCCTTAAGCCAGAAACCGTCGATGTCAATGTAACAGGAATCCACACCCTCCAACTCCAATGCTTCGGCTCCGGTCAATCTACGTCGGCCGGTTGGGCCATTTCGGTAGCGTGGGGCAACGCACGTGTCGTAGAGCAGCATTGACCGCGGAATGGCGGGTCGTGCTCGCCGTCCTCGGCCTTTTCAAGCTGCGTTCCGCGGTGAAACCACGCTTCGCAGGTGGCGCACCTAGACGGACTCCACTACAAGGCCACCTAAGCCCGACGTTCGGGGTCATGCTGGCCGCGGGATTACGCGAGCCTCACGTGTGGCGGTGGCGCAAGGAACATCTGGCGCCCCGAGCGCGACTCGAACGCGCGACCTACTGCTTAGGAGGTCGGTTTGCGCAGCGAGTCAAGCTGCATGTCCGCAGGTGAACCTTGGTGTTGGGCTGTCCGGGAGTGACCGTAAGTTTCCGGCGCTTACCGGCCGATCGGGCACGCAACGGGCACGCCGTCTGCGGTCGCGCTGACAGTTGGCACCCCCGTTGCCGCCCGCATCGTGCAGGGGATGGCCCGCGTCCGGTCCGGGCAGGCTCCCGCCTGACCCTTGGCTTCTGGTCGGAGGGGGTGCAGAGGCTCCGACGCTCAAGGGGCGGGTCCCGAAGATGCTTTCTGCGAAGCGGTTTGAAAGGATCTTCGGGTGCCCCTTGACGGTGGAGGGGCACCCCCGGACACTAAGCGGGCCATCCCCGGATCCAAGCCATGCCAGAACTCTCGCGGCTCTCTGCAAACCGCGGTGCTCCGCCCGGGTGGGCTGGCCAGCGCGGGTTTCCGCCGGGATGTACCGAAGCGCTGCCGCGAACTGCTCAAGAGGCGCAGATGCGCCGCGTATCACCGGCCCGGCTGGTGGAGGCTCACCGGTGGCAGGTGCTTGACGTCATGCTTGGTGATGCCGAGCTGGATTCCGGCATCGACTCGGGTCACCGCGCTGATGGGAATGGCGATGTTCTTGCCCAGCGGGTGTCCTGCGTGCAGGAGCAGGTAGGCGACCTGGTGGCTGCCCGCGTCTGTGGCCACTCCGGTGATGTGCCCGATAGTGCCGTCGATGGCATGGACCGGGTCATCGCCGCGCAGGGCCACTTTCCCGGCGGGCAGGACGTCGTAGGTGAAGGTCTGCGGGCCGGGACCATAGACCCCGAACCCCAGGCCGCCCCGCCCGGACGTCATGTACCGAGCCGGCCGGCCGGTTCCCCGCCCGGGCTGCGTGTTTTCGGCGTGAGGGAGCTGGTAAAACTCCGTCATCGTGCAGCCGAGCCCGATCGCGCCCGGCGTCACATCGAGCAGGTCAAGCGGGACCAGGCGGCCCAGCTGGCCCGGGTCGTCCGGTTCGACCACCAGGTGGGTGACCGTCATGGTGGCCGGGTCCATGACCACCCGGCTTACCTGGCCGCAGGCGCCATCG
>JASHOE010000331.1 GCA_030041275.1 Streptosporangiaceae bacterium | reverse complement strand
GTTGCCGGCCAGCACGACCGGCCGCTGCGCCGTGGCCAGGAGCGCGACCGCGCGCGCAACCGCAGCCGTATCCGCCTGTGGCCGGTCGCTCGGCGCGTGGCCGTAACGGGCCTCGGCCCGTCCATCACCGGCCGCCGCGCCGTCGCCGGTGGCGCCGGTCGCGCCCGCGATCTCCAGATGCACGGGTCGGCACGCAGGGCTGGCAGCGGCCCGGAACGCCTGGCGCAGGAGATCAGGGAACCGGCTGTCATCTGGCACGTGACCGTTCCACTTCGTCACGGACTCGAAGGCGCCGTGGTCGTCGACGTCCTGGTAGAGATTGCGGTGCCGGGTCGCCGCGCTTGGCACGCCTGACAACGCGACAACCGGCACCCAGGCCATGTACGGGTCGCGCAGCCCAGCTGCGAGGTTGGACGAGCCGATGGCCTGCGCGCCGCATACGCCGACCTTCCCGCTGACCCGTGCGTAGCCGTCGGCCATGTAGACCGCCGCCTTCTCGCCGTGACACATCACCGGGGTGATTCCGATGGCCGACATCTGCTTCATCGCTTCGGGCAAGATGACGGGCACGAAAAAGAAGTGGCTGACGCCGTAGCCGCGGAACATGTCAGCGATCTGCTCGCTCGTCTGCACCTGCCGAACCCCTTTCTGATGCGCGCCGGCGACCACCGGGACTGGTCAGCCGCACATTGTCTGACAATTCAGTCTGGGCAGGCGGCAGCACCCGGTCAAGGGCCGCGGGTCGAGCGCCGTCCCCGATCGCCGGGTCGAGCGCCCCCAATCGCCGGGTCGGCTAGTCCGCGATCGCCGGGTAGACGAGCGTCTTGAGCTGGCCGCGGAAGTTGAACGTGCCGGACGGCAGCAGCTGAGTCATGAATACGGCCGTGAGGTCCTCGGCCGGATCCACCCAGAAGATCGTTGATGCTGCCCCACCCCACATGTACTCGCCAGCGGAGCCAATGACCTGCGTGGCCGCGGGTTCCTTCGCGACCGCGACGGTGAGGCCGAATCCCATGCCGGCGAAGCCCACTTCTCCGTAGCCGCCGGGCAGCGCGAAGGCCTGCAGATCCTGGCCGCCAGGCAGGTGGTTGGCAGCCATCAGCTCGACGGTCTTGCGCCCGAGAATGCGCACCCCGTCCAGCTCGCCACCGCCCAGCAGCAGCTGGCAGAACCGAAGGTAGTCGCCAGTGGTCGATACCAGCCCGCCGCCACCCGACAGGAACGACGGCTCCTGCCGGTACCCGCTGCGCCGCGGATCATCGGCCAGGACCAGCTTCTTGCTCGCATCCCGGCGATAGCAGGCCGCAAACCGCTCCACCTTGTCATCCGGCACCATGAAACCGGTGTCATCCATGCCGAGGGGCTCGAAGATCGTGGCCCGCAGGTAGTCGTCAAACCGCTGGCCCGACATGATCTCGACAAGGCGCCCGCAGATGTCGGTCGACACTGAGTACAGCCAGCGCGTTCCCGGGTGGAACTCGAGCGGATAGCCGGCGTAGTGGTCAACCATCGTCGCCAGCGTGGCGTCAGGACCCCGCCGCAGGCCGGGCACGAAGGACTGGTTTCGATCGGTGGAGAACAGCTCCTGCAGCGTCCGGCCGCCGCCGAAGCCGAGGCCGGACATGTGCATCATGAGATCGCGCACCGTCATCGGCCGCGCCGGGTCGACAAGGCGCTCGGTGCCGTCGTCCGCGCGCTCGCGCACCTTCAGGTCTCGCCATTGCGGGATGAAGCGCGCGACCGGGTCGTTGAGCTGAAACAGGCCGCGCTCATACAGCGACATCAGGGCTACGCCAGTAATCGGCTTGGTCATCGAGTAGATGCGCCAGATGGTGTCCTCTTCCACCGGCAGCGCGCGTTCCAGGTCCCGGCATCCGAACGACCGGAAGTAGCCGACCTGGCCATGGCGAGCGACCGCGACCTGGCAGCCGGCAATGCGCCCGGCGTCGATATAGCGGTGCTGCAGATGCTCGGTGATACGGTCCAGCTGGCTCTCGGCGAGTCCGGCACCGGCGGGGTTGACCTTCATGCCTGGCAGGCTAGCTGTGCAACGGCCGCGACGTCGAGAGCGCACCCGCGCTCCCCTGCGCAGCGCACGCACGCCAGCCCGGTAAATAACAACCGTGTAACTAGCCGCCCGACACCGCTGTCAGGGCGACGACCGGGATCGTCCGGCCCGCTTGCCGCTCATGGTCGGCGAAGAACGGGTAGGCCTCCGTTAGCGTGGCCCACCGCTGGTCACGCTCCGCTCCGGCCAGCACCGCCGCCGTGGCCTGGTATCGGTCGCGCCCGACCTCCACGGTGACGCGCGGCTCGGCGACCAGGTTGTGATACCAGTCCGGCGTCTTCGCAGCGCCCGCGTTGGACGCGATCACGAGCAGCCGGTCGCCGTCCCGATGGAACATCATCGGAGTGGTCCGCTGCTCGCCCGTCTTAGCGCCGACGGTCGTCAGCAGCAGCAGCCGGTCCCGGTGCATGCCCTCGATGTCGCCGCCGGCCCGGAACTGCTCGATGACCCGGCGGTTGACTTCTCCAACGTCCACGTGCTCCCCCTCCGCTACGCAACCTCCGCCATGGCCTGGGCGAACTGGGCCTGGTACAGCCGCGCGTAGGCGCCGCCTGCGGCCAGCAATTCGTCGTGGGTCCCCTGCTCCACGATGCGGCCATCCTCCATCACCAGGATGACGTCAGCGTCGCGGATGGTGGACAGCCGGTGCGCGATGACGAAGCTGGTCCGGCCCTGGCGGAGCGAGGCCATGGCGCGCTGGATCAGTACCTCGGTCCTGGTGTCGACCGAGCTGGTCGCCTCGTCCAGGATCAGCACCGCGGGCCGGGCCAGGAAGGCCCGGGCGATCGTGACGAGCTGCCGCTCCCCCGCACTCACATTCGTGCCGTCGTCATCGAGCACCGTCTGGTATCCCTCCGGCAGCGTGCGGACGAACCGGTCGACGTAGGTTGCCCTGGCCGCCTCTACCACCTGGTCGTGGGTGGCGCCCTGCAGGCCGTAGGCGATGTTCTCCTCGATCGTGCCGCCGAACAGCCAGGCGTCCTGCAGCACCATGCCGGTCAGCGCGCGCAGCTCCTCGCGGCTCATGGTGCCGGTGTCGACCCCGTCCAGCCTGATATGGCCCGAGTCGATCTCGTAGAACCGCATGAGCAGGTTCACCAGCGTTGTCTTGCCCGCGCCCGTGGGCCCGACGATGGCAACGGTCTCGCCCGGCTCGACGACGAGCGACACGTGCTCGATGAGCGGCCGGTCCGGTGCGTACCTGAACGACACGTCGTCGAACTCCACCCGGCCTTGCACGCTGACAGGCCGGGCAGGGTCGGTCACGTCGGGAGCCTGCTCGACGGCGTCCAGCAGAGCAAACACCCGCTCCGCCGATGCCACGGCCGACTGCAGCATGTTCGCCATGCTGGCGACCTGGGTCAGGGGCTGGCTGAACTGGCGCGAGTACTGGATGAACGCGGTCACCGCGCCCAGCGTCAGCATGCCGCCCGCCATCAGCAGTCCGCCGACAACGGCCACCAGTACGTAGTTCAGGTTCGACATGAACATCATCACCGGCTGGATGGTGCCTGAGATGAATTGTGCCCGGTAGCTGGCGTTGTAGAGGGCATCGTTCTGCTCGGTGAAGGTCCGCATCGACTCGCCGCGCTGCCCGAAGGCGGTGACCAGGGCGTGCCCGGTGTACATCTCCTCGATGTGGCCGTTCAGCCGGCCTGTGTACCGCCACTGCCGGATGAACTGCGGCTGCGCCCGTTTGGCGATCTTGCGCATCGCGTATGCAGAGGCCGGCACCGTTACCAGTGCGATCAGAGCCAGCTCCCAGGAGATGATGAACATCAACGTCAGCACGCCGACGATGGTGAACATCGCGGTGACCAGCTGGCTGAGCGTCTGCTGCATCGACTGCTGGAGGTTGTCGATGTCATTGGTTACCCGGCTCAGGATCTCACCGCGCGGCTGACGGTCGAAGTAACTCAGCGGCAGCCGGGATAGCTTGGCCTGCACGTCGCCCCGCAGCCGGAACACCGTCCGCTGCACCACGGTCGCGGTCAGTCTGCCCTGGACGGCGGCGCATATGGCGCTGCCGACAGTCATCGACACCACGACCGCGAGAATCTGGCCCACGTGCCCGAAGTCCACGCCGCCGGGGTGAGCTGCCTGGTGACCGCCGAGGGTGCTCCCGACGACCCCGTCGAAGACCACGTTGATGGCCTCGCCGAGCATCCGAGGGCCGAGCACCGCCAGAGTCACGCTGCCGACGGCGAACACCAGCGCGATCGCCACCAGCAGCCGGTGCGGCAGCAGCTGCCGGACCAGCCGGCGGCTTGAGCCAGAGAAGTCCAGCGCCTTCTCGGTTGACATGCCGCCCATGAACGCACCGGGCCCGCGACCAGCGCCGGGACCGATCCCGCGGGCGGGACCTAGTCCTCGCTCGGGCGTCGCCCGCTCGCCGCCTGCCGCGCCAGCCGGCGCGACCTGGCCGTCCGCCGCCGACCGCTCCCCCGCCGATTCCGCGCTCACGCCGCGGCCTCCTGTTCGGTTAGCTGGGACAGTACGATCTCCCGGTAGGTTTCGCTCGAGTCCATGAGCTCGGCGTGCGTGCCGACGGCTACGATCCGCCCGGCGTCGAGCACCAGGATCTGGTCAGCGTGCCGGATAGTGCTCACCCGCTGGGCGACGATGATCATCGTGGCATCGGCGACCTCCGTGGCCAGCGCCGCCCGCAGCCGCGCGTCGGTGGCGTAGTCGAGCGCTGAGAACGAGTCGTCGAACAGATAGATCTGCGGCCGGTGTACCAGCGCCCTGGCGATCGCCAGCCGCTGCCGCTGGCCGCCGGACACGTTCGTGCCACCCTGCGCGATCGGCGCATGGAGCCCGTCCGGCATGTGCTCGACGAAATCGCGGGCCTGGGCTATGTCAAGCGCCTGCCACAGTTCCGCGTCCGTCGCCTGCTGATTGCCATAGCGGAGGTTGCTCGCCACCGTGCCGGAGAACAGGTACGGCTTCTGCGGCACCAGTCCGATCGAGGCCGACAGGACTGCCGGCTCGAGCTCACGCACCTCCACGCCGCCGACGAGCAGCGAGCCCGCGGTCACGTCGACCAGCCGCGGGATGAGGTTAACCAGCGTTGTCTTACCGCTGCCGGTGCCGCCGATGATCGCTGTCGTCTGGCCCGGCCGCGCCGTGAAGCTGATGTCGTGCAGGACGGGCTGCTCGGCGCCTGGGTAGCGGAACTCGACGTGCCGAAACTCGAGCAGACCAGGGTCGGGCATCGCCGGCACCGCGTCGGCAGGCGCGGCGAGGTCCGGCTCAGCGTCGATGACCTCCATGATCCGCTCGGAGCTGACCTCGGCCCGTGGCACGAGCATGAACATGAAAGTAGCCATCATCACCGAGGTGAGGATCTGCGCGATGTAGGTGATGAACGCGGTCAGCGAGCCGATCTGCATGCTGTGATCGGCGATCAGATGGCCACCGAACCAGACCACCGCGGTGGTCGACAGGTTCAGCACCAGCATCACCGACGGGAACATGAGGGCCATGAGCTTTCCGGCGCCGAGCGACACGTCGAACAGATCCGTGCTCGCACGGCCGAACCGTTCTCGTTCCTCCGGATCCCGCACGAACGCCCGGATCACCCGGACCCCGGTGATCTGCTCGCGCAGCACCTGATTGATACCGTCCAGCCGCACCTGCATCTCCCGGAACAGCGGCCGCATCCGCACGATGATCAGCGTGACGAGTACGCCCAGCAGTGGCACGGCGACTACCAGCAGTGCGGACAGCCGCACGTCCTGGTTGAGCGCCAGGATGATGCCGCCGATGCACATGATCGGCGCGGACAGCAGCAGGGTGAAGGTCATGATCGCCAGCATCTGAACCTGCTGGACGTCATTGGTGGTCCTTGTGATCAGCGATGCGGTGCCGAAGTGGTTAACTTCGCGATCGGAAAATTTCTGCACGTGGCTGAACAGCGCGTGCCGCAGGTCCCGGCCGAGTGCCATCGCGGTCCGCGCGCCGTAGTACACGGCGCCGATCGCGCACCCTATCTGCGCCACCGTGATGGCCAGCATCACTCCGCCAGTGGTCAGGATGTAGTGCGTGTTGTCGAGGATCACCCCCTTATCGATGATGTTGGCGTTGAGCGTCGGCAAGTACAGCGTCGCGATGGTCTGCGCAAGCTGCAGCATCATGAGCAGCGCGAGCGGCTTGCGGTAGGGGCGCAGGTAGCTGCGCAGCAGGCGAATGAGCAACGGGATCTCTCTAGGTGGGGAGGCGAAGGGAACGGGCTCGTAGGTGGCTCTTCGTCATCGTCGGTCCGCCGAGTCCGGGGTCCGCGCGGCCGGCAGGACCTCGCGCATGCCGTCAGCAAGCTGCGCCAGGCTCGCCCTGATCACGGGGGCCAGCGCGGTCGGCGGGTCGGCGTGCAGCCAGCGGTCCATCGCTGCCTGCACCGCGGCCGTGACGGACGCGGCCAGGATCCGCGGGAACATGCTGCTGCCAGCCTTGAAGCCGAGCCGGATGGCGATCGCCTCGGCCAGCGAGTACTGCGTCATGGCCTGCACCTTCAGGTACTCGCCGCGCAACGCGGGCGTGCTCGTCACCATCCGGATGCCCGCCATCCAGTCCTCATCGAGGGCGTGGTCAGCGGCGGCATACTCGGACATCACCGCTGCCACGATGGCGTCCCACAGCGGCTCGCCTGGCGGCTGCTCCCGCAGCGCAGCGCCGACCCGCATGGCCCGGTCGAAACCAAGCGCGCAGATGGCCTCGTACTTGCTGCCGAAGTAGTTGTTGAACGTCCGGGCAGACACGCCAGCCGCCTCGGCGATGTCCTCGACCAGTACGTTCTCCAGGCCGCGGTCCATCGCTAGCCGCATGGCCGCGACTCCGAGTGCGTGCCTGGTGGCGACCTTCTTGCGCTCCCGGAGGCCGCCCGGCTCGTGTTCTGGCTCGGCGGTGACCAGCTCACGTGGTGACGTCACGCAGCCAGCATACCCAAACTTGCGTGCTACGCAACTTTGCCGATTCTGCAAGTTTAATGCGATGGTCAACCGTTGCGGTCGAACCTGAGGGCAGCGCGGGTTTTGCCGACGCCTAGCTGCGCTCCGCCGGCTGACTGCCGGCCCACAGCGAAATCAGCGCCGGCTCGACGGCCACGTTCACCGCCGCGAGCAGTTCAGCCTGAACTGTCTCGAGGTCGACCGCATCCCTGAGCATGGCGGCGAACGCGGCCACCGTCAGATCGGCGTCATAACGGACCCGGTTGAACCGCCGGTCCACGACGCGCTGGACCCGGCGCCGCAGCGGGTTGAACAGCGCCGCCGCCGCGAGCGTGGCTGCGGCCACCGCGACCGCCGTGTGGAACCGGAGCACCTGCGTAGCCAGCAGCACCAGACCCGCGTACACCCCGAGGAGCAGGCCGGTCACAATCGCGTAGGCCACGGTGCGGCTGATAAGCCGGTCGATGTCGTACAGCCGGTACTTGAGAATCGCGATGCCCACGGCGGCCGGCAGCAGCGGGAAGATGACGTCGAATTCGGGCAGCGGATCATTGCTGAGCTGCGACCCGATCACGAATGCCACCGCCACGACAGCCGAGGCGTACATGAACCACTTGAGCTGCAGCCGCTCTTCCTGGCCAGCTCGCCGGAACCGCGCGACCATGGACACCGCGCTGATCAGGAACACCACGAGTCCGGCCTCTTGCGAGAGGTTGTAGGCCGTCCCGAGCGGCGCGACGACGGTCACCGGATCGCGCAGCCGGGGAAAATTCGCCGAGAAGTCGGCATCGGACACCGCCACAGCCCCCATGTTGGCGAGCCCAGCGCCGACGGCCACCCACACCACCGGCCGCCACCGGGGCGAAGGCGGCCGCCCGTCGGGGAACAGCAGCGGAATCAGGAAGAGCAAGGGCTCCGCTAGCCCAAGGACGATGGGAAAAACCCAGCCCACCCATACCGCGCCGGGCAGTTCGGCGGCTGGCAGCCGAGCCGCGTACGCGACGGCCAGCACGCTGACCGCACCCGCCCCGCTCGCGGCCAGGAACAGCCAGCCGAGCCGGTTTCCGGTGCGCGCCGCGACCAGCGCTCCGACCAAAGCCAGCGCGAACTCGACCGGTATGACGGCCAGTTTCGAATTCCAGGTCTCGCCGCCGGTCAGCGCGATCACCAGGCTCGCCGCCATCAGCGCGACGATCACGCCAAACAGCGCAAAGGCGAGCTGACCGCGAGGGCGCTGCTCCGCCCTGACAGCTGCCAGGGACCGCCCGTCTGGCTCCGCCATGACGCCTCGCCCTCCCGCCAGCCTGGACTCCCGCGGCCAGGCTACGAAGCTAGCGGTACGGAATCGTTACGGCCAGGATGTCTCCTCCCGGGCGGGATCCCGCCAATGCCCGGCTCCCGCCGCGACGACGAGTTCTCAGTGTTTGCCCGAGCCAACCGCGTCGCATTGCTGCGCTCGGCCTGCCTGCTTACCGCCGGTGACGTGCACGTAGCCGAAGACCTCGTGCAGATGACACTCGCCCGGATGTACGTCGCGTGGCCCGGGGTGTCCCGCTCGGGTAATCCGCTCGGCAACGCATGGCGGGTGCTGATCAATGCTTATATCGACGAGGTCCGACGGCCGCGCTGGCGGCCGCCGCCGCCTCGCGCTCGTCGCCTATGGCGGCACGCAGGTACCTGGCTATCAAGTCGCTCAGGTTTCGGTCGGCTGGACGATCCAGGGCGGCAACGCCTTCGTCCTCACCCTCGCGCTAATCGGCGACACGGGGTCAGCCGGGCCGGTTCTGGACACAGGGCGATAGCGAGACGCTTCAGTCCATCGCGGGCTCCGGTTGCTGCCAGCCAGCGACAGGCGCGGGCGTGTCCCGCAGCCGCACCAAGGGCGAGGCCAGTAGCCAGGCCGGCGCGAGCGTGACGCCCACCGCAGCCACCCAGATGGCGTCGCGGTCCCCTAGCCAGCTGCCGAGGACTCCGCCGAGGAGGCCGCCGAGCGGGATAGTGCCCCAGACGATGAAGCGGATGGTCGCATTCATCCGGCCGAGCAGCCTGGGCGGGCAAAGCAACTGCCGGAATGATGCCTGGTTCACGTTGTAGACGACGGAGCCCAGGCTGGTCACGAACGCGCTCACGCCGAAGAGCGCTACCCCGGGTCCGGGGAAGGTCAGCGGGATCAGCAGCGTGAACGGCGCGGTTGCCACCCCCGACACCCAGATGATGCGGGCCGACCCCAGCCGGACACGCAGCCGGGAGGCAGTGAGCCCGCCGATCACCCCCCCGACCGCGCCGGCCGACATGATGAGGCCGATCGTGCTGGCGTGCAGGTGCACCTGCCGAACCAGGAAAACCACGACGATGGCGTAGATCGCGGTGTAGAAGAGGTTCCACATCGACGTGCAGCCCGCGATCATCCGGAGGATTGGCTCTCGCGCGACGAACCCAAGGCCCTCAGCTATCTCTGCACGGACTGTCCGCGGCTCCTCCCGCACCGGCGCGTGCTCGCGCTCCCTGATGGCAGCCAGGGAAAAGACCGAGACCACGAAGCTGGCCGCGTTGGCCAGGAACGCCACTGGCGCGCCGAGTGCCCCAATGAGGTAGCCGGCTGCCGATGGCCCGCCTACCTGCGCAAGCGACACTGTGACCTGCAGCTTGGCGTTGGCCTCCACGACGTGGTCCACGCCGACCAGGGTCGGTACGTAGGACATGTAGGCGACGTCGAAGAACACGCTCATCACGCCGACGGTGAACGCGACGACGTAGAGCTGTCCCAGGGCGAGAAGGCCAAGCGCGTACGCCGCAGGAACCGACGCAAGCGTGACAGCCCTGATGATGTCTGCGGCGATCATGATCGGCTTGCGGCGCAACCGGTCGACCCAGGCACCAGCCGGCAGGCCCACCAGCAAGAACGCCGCGTATCCGGCCGTGGTGAGCAGGCCTACCTGGAACGTCGATGCGTGCAGGACGAGCACGGCTGCGAGCGGGAGAGCCAGCGTCGTTACCTGACTGCCGAGCTCGCTGATGCTCTGTCCTATCCAGAGCCGGACAAAGCCTGGGTTGCGGATCAGCTTGCCGCTGCCGCGCCGGTGGCGACCGCGCGGATGAGCAGCGCCGACGGTCACCAGTTGAGTCTCGTCAACCGATTGAGAGTTGTCAACTGGTAACCTGGTCCCCATGCCAGCACCCGCCGCTGCCGCGCCCGCCGAGCACCTCGCAGCCGGGCAGCCGGCCGGCCGGCGGCCAGCAACGCTGCAAGAAGCGAGGGCGCTCGCCCACCCGCTGCGCGTTCGCATTCTGCGGCTGTGCCTAGATCAGGCGCGTACCAACTCCGAGCTCGCCGCAGCTCTCGGCGAGCGACCGGCCACCGTCCTCTACCACGTCCGCACCTTGGTGCGAACCGGCTTCCTCGTCGAGGAGCCGCAGCGACCCGGACCGCGCGGCACCGTCGAGAAGCCGTACCGCGCAACCGGCAAGTCGGCACGCCTCGACGACACGATGTCTCGCGAGGACACCGCGATCATGCGGGCGATAGTCGAGGCCGTGGCAGCCGAGGTCGACGAGGCCGGCCCTGGCGCGCTGCTGTACGGCGTGCGCATGCCGTTGTGGCTGACACCCGATCAACTCGCGGAGTTGCTCGCCGAGTTCCGTGAGGTGCTCGAGAGGTTCCCGACCGCGGACGAGTACCTCGCCGCTGA
>JASHOE010000330.1 GCA_030041275.1 Streptosporangiaceae bacterium | reverse complement strand
ATCGCAGCCCTTCCCGGCTCAACGGCAAATGAAGACGCCCATGTGGGTGGTGGCCCGAAAACTGCCCTCTGCCTGGATGACCTGTTCGACATTCATGGCGATGTCGTCGAGGACGGCATCGAAGTCGAGCGGCACGCGGACGAGGGCGAGAGTGGGCTCGCGAAGGCTGCCAACGTAGGTGATGACGGGCTCCGCGCTGGGGATCGACAGCGGCACGTCGAGAGTGGTCAAGGTTACGCTGGCGAACTCCTGGCTGAGCAGATCCGTACCGGTCAGCGTGGTGAAGCTGTCGGTACGCCTACTCCCGCCCCCGCCGCCGAGCTGTCTCGATATCGCGCCGTCCACGAGGTCAGCAATCTCGGCCAGGTGGGCGGGGCTGTTGGTGGATGCCAGCACAGTTCCGCCAGGGCTGGTGATGCGGCGCAGTTCCCCGATCGCGGCCGCGACGTCGGGCACGTGATAGAGCATGTGCATGGCCATCGCCACATCGACGCAGTCTTCGGGCAGCGGCAGCCGCTGAGCATCGGCCTGGACCAGCGACAAACGGCCGCCCGGCAGCAGGTCCGCCAACGAGCGCAGCATCCCGGCTGAGAGGTCAAGTCCGATCGCGTGACGGCACCGGCCTTGCGGGACGATCTGACGAAGATCGAAGCCGTTGACGCAGCCGACGTCGGCCACGATCTGGGTTCCGTCCCACGGGATCATCGAGGTGCGCCACCCGAGGCTTACCGGCTTCTCGGCGTAGGCATAGATGGACATACGCGACCGGATATGCCGGTCGTCGGCGTAGGCCTTACCAGTCAGCATCCGCCGCCCGGTAACCGGGTCATCATCCGACACGAGTCCCAGCAAACCACGTCAAGACCATGGGTGTCCGACGCAAGATCACTCAGGGAGTGGTCTGAGGCGAACCAGAGCCTCTGAGCATGGCGGGCCACAGACGGGCCACGAGCCAAGGGGACCCACGGCACCTGCAGCGGCAGCCCCGATCCGTGGTTTCTGCCGCGGCCGACTTGGTGGCGGGGTCGTCCGTTCTCGGATGCTCGGACGATAGTCGAGCCGCGACACGACCCCAGCATCCCCGCGTCGCGCGGACAGGCTGAGGAGACACGCCCTAGCGGCGGAGGCTCCTCAGACCGGTGCGGATTTCGCTGATCAGGATCTCGGGCTGCTCGAGAGCTGCGAAGTGTCCGCCCTTGTCGGCCTCGCCGTAGTGGATCAAGTTGCTGTAGGTGTCTTCGATCCAGCTTCGCGGCAAGCGCGGAATGTCTCGTGGGAACACGGTCACCGCTACCGGCAGTGTCAGCTTCGGGCCGGCCATGCTGGCCGATCGGTTCTCCCAGTAGATGCGGCCGGACGACGCGGCACTGTTGGTGAACCAGTAGAGCGATATCGCGTCCAGCATGTCGTCGGTGCTGAGAGCGTCCTCCGCGAGCCCGTGGTTGTCCGTCTTGGATTGAAACTTGTCGTAGATCCAGGCTGCCTGGCCCGCCGGAGAGTCCGCCAGAGCGAATCCGACGGTCTCCGGCTTCGTGCCCTGAAGGTGGTTGGCTCCACCGAGTTCGCCGGTGTAGAGGGCGAGGCCGTCCACGGCGTGGCGCTCTTCGGGAGACAGCGTGTCGGGTACATGCGCGGGGAAGGCGTATGGAGTGTTCAAGTGGATCCCAAGTAGGCCCTCTGGTCGCATGGCCCCGAGGGCGGTGGTCACGACCGAACCCCAATCACCGCCCTGAGCCGCCCACTTGTTGTAGCCGAGACGCTTCATCAGCTCCACCCATGCGCTGGCGATGCGCGAAACCGTCCAGCCTGCTTCGGCCGGCTTTGCAGAGAACCCGAATCCGGGCAGCGACGGCACGACGACGTCGAAGGAATCTTTGACGTCGCCTCCGAACGCGACCGGGTCCGTGAGCGGGCCGATCAGTTTCAGGAATTCGACAATCGAACCCGGCCATCCGTGGGTCAAGATCAGGGGCATCGCGTCCGGGTTCCTGGATTTGACGTGTATGAAGTGGATATCAAGTCCACCGATCGTGGTGAGGAACTGGGGGAAACGATTGAGCTCAGCCTCGAATCGGCGCCAGTCGTACTCTCGCTCCCAGTACGTGACGAGCGACTTGGCGTTGTCCACGCGGACACCTTGCGACCAGTCGGGCACGGTTTCCGGATCCGGCCAGCGAGTCCTGGCCAGCCGCTGCTTGAGGTCCGCGATCTCGGAGTCCGAGATCGCAACACGGAATGGGCGGACGAGATCTGATGGCGCAGGGGTCGGTGTGGTCATCGCCTGGTTCTCCTGAACTCCCGTTTCACTCGCATCCCGCGGCTGGCGATCCCGGCGGCGTGACTACCGCGACCCCCAGTCACAGCCGCGCTACCCGCACAGCTCACAGCGGGCGGTCTAACGGCCAATTCCCGCCGGAATCAAGAAATCACCGAAGGGAGCGACTGTGTCCAGGCGAACCCGCGCGCCACGGCGGCGGTGTCGGTTTACTCTCAGGCCGAGTGCAGATAACCCACCGAGGCCGGCTGAGCGGGTAGCGGCCTTCCGACAATGGCCGGTGGAAAGGTGTCAGTCGTAGTGGCGCAGCCGTGGCCATAGCTGAGCCCACGGGTGGCGGAGACCGGAGCATACGTAGACGTGGCCACCCCACTCCTGGTTGTGGATTCCGTATGGATTCGACAGCGTGGCCGCCACTCGCACATGAGTGAAGAACTGCCTGAGATAAGCGAGCGCGGCCTGGCTGGTGATATCGACGGGTCCGGGCATAACCGCGACCACTGTGGTCGCTCGCGAGTTTCCCGGCCCCCACCACCACTCGCTGTTCTGCCCGCTCACGGCGGTCGGCAACCCGGTCCCCCTGCCGAGCTCGTTGATGGCGCCGGCCTCGCCGTAGTCGGCAGTGAAGATCACCGCGCGGGCCGGCTGGCGTGACGGCAGCGACTTCCACACCCCGTCAACGGTCCGCACGAACTGCGGCCAGCCGACGGTCTCGCCCAGAGTCGGGTTGATCTTAGAGGTCCAGGCGCTATCTGCCGCCGGGAGCACCGGCAGGACGAGCGGGACGGCGACAGCGGTGGTGAGCGCACTGGCCAGCAGGAGATTGCGGAGCCGGCCGGGCCGGCCCTGCAGCCACGCGTCGATGGCCACGGCGCCAGCGGCGAGCAAGTACACGTACGCCGCCGCCAGGTAGTAGGTCTTCGCGCCGGTGGTGACCGCGAAGAGCACGAACAGCAGCCCGTACGCCCAGGCCATCGCCCGCCACAGCGGCCGGCCGGACCGCCAGATGAACCGCAGCCCGGCCACCCAGACCCAGGCCAGCGCCGGGGTCACCATGGTCAGCTGGCCGACGACCCAGGTGCCGATATTGGCCAGGCCGCCGTTTTCCCGGTGCAGCGCCTGGGTCATGGCGATCGTCGCCCACCCGTGGGTTGCCTGCCACCACAAGTCGGGGACCTCGAACGCCACCGCGATCACCGCACCGGCCACGAACCAGCGATTCCCGATCATCCGGCGGCCGCCGCTGAGCAGCGCGCCGATGACCAGCGCGATGACGAAGAAACTCATGCTGTGGTCGTCAGCCACGCCAAGGCCGGCGATCAGGCCCCCAGCCAGCCACCATCGGCAGTCGCCGGTCCGCCCGATCCTGACAACCACCAGCGCCAGGCCCGCCCACGCCAGCAACTCGTAGGCGGTCGTGTTGGCCACATGAGCCGCGGCGAGCAGCACCGGCATCGTCGCGGTGCCGATCGCAGCCAGCAACTGCGCGCGCTTCCCGCCGCCCAACTCGCGGGCGGTCAGCGCGCCGACCACCACCGTCCCCCAGGCAGCGAGCGCCGGCCACAACCGCAGCCCCGGCAGCGACACGCCGAACAGCTTGAGTGTCACCCACGCCATTAACGGGGCGAACACCGGCTGATCAACATAGCTGGCCTGCAGATGCCGGGCGCCGTCCAGGAAGTACAGCTCGTCGCGGTCAAAGCCATACCGCGCCGACAACGCCATCAGCACGGCGAAGACGACTCCGCCAACCCAGATCACGCGCCATTCAAACGGGCCCGCGTCCGGCAGCGGCACAGCAGCGCTCGCGCGCGTACCGGAGATGATCTCGAGGGTCCCCGAGCCAGCCTGCCGTTCTAGTGATTTTGCGGGAAGCCCGTCGGCGGAAGCTTCTGCAGGAGTCATGACAGGAGGGTCTCGCGCCCAGCCGCAGGCGGGGTAGTGCTAGGGGTCAGCGGCCCAGGATGACAAATGTCAACAGCGGTCAGGGACGACGACCGCCGGGCCTGACCAGGCGGGCACTTGTCAGAGCTGACCGCCATACTCGCCGCATGACAGATCATCGCGTCGTGGCAGTGATCTTGCGACAGGCAGATCAGTTGCTGTTGTGTCACCGCGCGCCGTCGCGGCGGTCGTATCCAGACGTGTGGGACTTCGCTGGCGGGCATGTCGAACCGGAGGAACGGCCGGAGGACGCGCTTCGGCGGGAGATAGCAGAGGAACTAGGGGTGGAGTTGGAGGGCGTTGACGGCGCGCCCGTGTTGCACCGTCTCCTTAACGATACTGGCCTGGACCTCACTGTCTGGGTGTCGCGCCGCTGGCGCGGAAAAATCGCGAACAGGCAGCCAGAAGAGCACGACGCCATCGAGTGGTTCGGCCGCGGCCAGCTGGCTGGGCTGCGTTTCGCTGATCCGTCCTACCTCGGCTTGCTGCAAGGCTTGTTGAGCGAATAGGCCACCTGCGACCAGCCAGCGCGGGAGATTGGCGATCTACTCCCTTGCGGCCTCCGGCGGCCGTACGCCCGAAACCGTTACCAAGGAGGGTCCCTCATGCGCAGGGTGACCTATTCCATGGCCGTCTCGCTTGACGGCTACGTCGCCGGGCCAGACGGCAAGTTCGACTGGAGTGTGCCCGACGAGGAAGTCTCCCGCTTCGCCACTGAGGAGACACGGCGGGTGGGCGTCATGATCCTGGGACGAAAGCTGTACGAGACGATGCTGTACTGGGAGACCGCCGACCAGGGTCCATCGCTCGACGACTCGAACCTCGAGTGGATCGCGATCTGGAAGCCGCTCCCGAAGGTGGTGTTCTCCACGACGCTGTCGGCGGTGCAGGGCAACGCCCGCCTGGCCGCTGGCAGCCTGCCGGAGGAGATCGAGCGGCTCCGAGCCGAGCCGAGGGAGGGCGACATCGCAATCGGCGGCGCAACTCTCGCCGCCGAGGCTGCCGCGCTGGGCCTGATCGACGAGTACCGGGCCAGGATCTACCCGGTGCTGGTTGGCGGTGGCATACCGTTCTTTCCCCAGCACGAGGGCCGGGTGGATCTCGAACTCGTTGAGACCCGCACCTTCGGCTCCGGAGTCGTCGACCTCCGCTACCGCGTAACGCGCTGACTGAGGCGGGCTCGGCCGGTCACGGCTGATCCCGCCGCACTAATCAGGCAGCTCAGGCGCGCGATCGCAGCGTTCAGTGCGCTCTTTCGACTCGCTGCTGCTCAGATCGCTCGAACCTCGTCGAGCCGCTTGACTGCGAACTGGTCGGCCCCGGTGGGGTCCCAGCAGACGGCGGCTTCCCACGCGGCTCGCGCTTGCGCGGCGACGTCATACGCGTCGGAGCCGAGACCGGCCGCGTCGTGCGGCAGTGCCAGGTCGAGGTCGGGGACGTCAACGTGCGACTCGTCCCAGTCGATCATCGCGACGCGATCAGCGGTTATGCGGATGTTGCTCGGATTGGGGTCGCCGTGGACGACGCACGTCCTGCGACGCGCGAGTCGCGCCCACGCTACTCGACATCGAGCCACACCGTCGGGCGGCAACTCGCCGAGGTTGACCCTGGTCCCGGACTCGGTATGCAGAAGGTCGATCGACGATCGCCAGCCCGGGCGCTGTGGCCAGCCCTGGGTCAGCCGATGCAGCCGGCGAAGCGTGTCGGCGACGCGACGCCAGTCGGCTTGAGTCTCGGGCGGCCCGCCCTTCACGCAGGTCATCACCACCAGACCGTCGGCGAAGTACCGGCCGTCCGTGGTCGGGATCGGCACCGGCACCGCCATCCCTTCCCGGTGGAGGTGTCGCAACAGGTCGGTCTCCCAGGCCAGATCAGCGTCGCTGCGCTGGCCGAGACGACCGACCGCGAGGTGCCCGTTGACCCGCACGCTCCACACGTCGTTGACGCCGGCTCCGCCAGTGAGCGGTTCGCTGCGAACGACGTCGTTCCCCCACTGCTCGAGTGCCTCCCATCCCACCGGCCGTATCTTCGCAGGGGCTCATGAAGCGCTCAACCAGATTACGAGCCCGGCGAGCGCGGCCAGCGCGGGTTCGGCTATCCCGGCTACCCGGATGGGAATGACGTCGCAACGGGGACGGCAATGTCGCAGATATGGGCGTCGGCCGTGGCGAACAGCGGGTCGACGCCGGAGACGTAGACCTCCCGGGGCCGCCCGATCTGCCTGCGGCCGAAGGCGGAGACCCAGCTCGCCAGCTGGTCGTACACCGACAAGATCGCTGGGACCTCGAAGTGGACCTTCGTGACCCCGATGAATGCCTCCTCATGCGCGGGCTCGACTCGCCAGGCCAGCTCTTGCGGATCGTCCGGTGCACGAATGACGGGCACGCACACCTCGACCGGTCCATCGCTGTCAGCTGAGACCAGCCCGTGGAAGATGACAAAACGCTGTCCCGCCATACCGCCGCAGCGAGCCGCGCACGCCTCCAGGCGGCCGGTCGCTTCCTTCGTCCAGGTCAGCTGACCGAGATAGACGTGACGTTGCTCGGTCAGCACCAGCTGTTCCGGCACGTATCGCTCCTGTACCAGGAGCTGGCCGCTCGGGGGATCCGACGCGGCCACGCCTGGCCTCAGGGTCGCGGCGATCTGCCGCTGCGCAGCAAATCGCCGTTCCTGCGCAGCCCAGTACGACTCGATCAGGTCCGCGGCCTGGGATCCGCCAGCAGCGACGACTCGCGCGACCTCGTGCAGCGGCATGTCCAGGCTGCGCAGCAAGACGATCAGGCGGGCGGTGAACAGCTGGCTCTCGTCATACCCGCGATAACCGTTGCGCCCGTCGACAACTGCGGGCCGCAGTAAGCCGAGCCGGTCATACAGGCGCAGCGCCTTGATCGACAGCTGGGACCGGCGAGAGAACTCCCCAGTTGTCATCCGTCCGGCGACGCCCGTCATGCACGATATCTACCCCACC
The DNA here is from genome assembly GCA_030041275.1 of Streptosporangiaceae bacterium. Classification (GTDB taxonomy): domain Bacteria; phylum Actinomycetota; class Actinomycetes; order Streptosporangiales; family Streptosporangiaceae; genus JAJYUU01. Next base: position 17,890 of record JASHOE010000330.1, on the reverse strand, counting down.
GGGTAGGCAACATCAAAGACCATGTCGCTCTCGGTGGCCGCATAAAAGTCCGTCCAGTACGTCTCCCGCGGTGCGGCCGCGATGTCCAGGTCGTTGGCGCCAATCCACTGCTCAAGAGCCAGGTACACCTCACCGATCCGCCCCGACTCGACCACACTCTTGGGCACCCGGACGTACGCTTCCCGGTGCGCCGGAATAACCCGGCTGGCAGCGTCGACAGGTGCCGGCAGACCTGCCCGCAGGGGTGTGCAGGTTTCTACCGCGGTCTCCCCCTCGTTCGGGTTGCCTTCATAGATCACGATGAAGACTGGCTCGTCGGGTACGTGGTCGCGCCCCAGGTGAGGCTGGTCGGCGGTCCCGGACGCCGCATCACCGGCAGCCTTGAGCACCCGGGACATCGCACCAGGCAGCCAGCTCTCCAGGGCGGCCTGGTCTACCATCCGCTGCTCGGTAATGACGACCTGCTCGGGTACGTCACGCATCAGAACGTCCATTTCGTGTCCCTTCGTTCCGGCTAACCACAACACGCCGACGATCCGCTCCGCCCCAGGGGCAGAGTCAAGGACCTGGCGGAAATCTGGTTATGACGCGGGGCGGGAACTTGGGTGACACATCAAGTCCCTGTCCCCGACCGCAGTTGGCCGGGCCATCCGTCAGGGCGACGGCTCCGAACCTGAGGCGAAAAAACACCGAGAGGCCAGGGATCGAGCCATGCGACCCAAGCGCGTTCACGTATCGGTCAGGAACACCGCAATCAAGGCTGTCGCGGGCCCAGCCCGTCCCTGGCAGCTGATTTCAGCATCGACCGTGACCGCCTTCGCCCTCGGATGCTTCGTGACCGTTGTGGCGCAGCCCACGACCATGCAGTCAGTGAGCAGCGAGTCGCGCGCACCATCCGCACTCGGCGCTGGCGTCGTTGACCCGGCACTGAGGCCGTACTTAAACCCGACGCTGCTCAAGGCGGTGCCGGTCGGACCCGGGAGAGTTTCCAAGCCCGTGCAGGCGGTGCTGACCAGCCCGGGTCTGACGGCCGTGCTCGACGCCAACGGCATCCCCGAAGTAGCGCTGGCGGCGTACCAGCACGCGGCAACTGTCCTCGCCGTCGGCGACCCCGCCTGCCACCTGCCGTGGCAGTTGCTCGCGGCGATCGGCCGGGTCGAGTCGGACAACGGTCAGTTCGGCGGTGCCCAGCTGCTTCCTAACGGGAACACGACGCGACCCATCCTCGGCATCCCGCTCGATGGCCAATCCGGCATCGCTCTCGTTCGCAACCCCGACGGCAGCTTCGCCCAGGCCGAAGGGCCGATGCAGTTCCTGCCCTCGACCTGGGCCGAGTACGGCGCCGACGGCAACGGCGACGGCAAGAAAGACGTGAACAACATCTTCGATGCCGCGCTCGGCGCGGCCGACTACCTGTGCGCTGGCGGCGGGAACATGACCATTCCGGCACAGGAGGCAGCCGCGGTGCTGCGTTACAACGATGCAGACGATTACGTCCGCGTCGTACTCGCCCTCGCCGCGAGCTACGAGCACGGGGATGCCGCAGTCGTGCCGGCGGCCGGGCCCGTGGACACCCCGAGCAACAGCGGCGCGTCGGCGGCGGGCGCAGCGTCATCACCACACGCCGAGGCGCCCGCTCCCTCGAAGACACCGATCCCGAACGCCACAGCGACCCCAGCCCCGACTCCGGCAACGCAGCCCGCCACGCCAGCGAGTCCGGCTCCCACCGACACGACCGAAACGGGGCCTGCGCCGTCAGACCAGCCCAGCCCGGCACCCGTACCGTCTGCCGCCCCGTCGTTCCACGTCGGCCAGACCGCGGATATCGGCTGGGCACCGGCGATGCGACAGGTGGTCGTCAAGCTACTCGCCAGACCGAAGAGGGCGCCCGCCCAGCCCATCCGACCGACGCCGACGACGGCGGTGCCGACCGTCCTTACTGTGTGCGCCGCGCCTGCCAATCCGGCGAGCTGCGCGACAGACATGGCGACCAGACCGGCCGAGATGCAGGTTTCGGGGGACGGCACTGCCGTCGTCAAGAACATCACCTGGACCGACTGGGGAAGCACGACCGCCCGCGGGACCGGCACGCTGTATGCGAGCAACTGCAACTCCAGCTGTGCCGAGGGAACCTACGCCGAGTACTCGGCCACCATCACCATCGCGGGCATCACCCCCTACGGACAAGGCACCTCCGCGTACAGCACGGTCGCGGTGCAGGCGCCAGGCCTGCCCTACAACGAGTCGTTTACCGACGGCCTCGTGCCATGACGCGCAGCAGCTTCTCCCAGCGCGTATCGGCAAGCCCGCCAGGGTTAGCCGGTGAGGGGGGTTCCCTGCGGGCGTTCAGCGCAACGCCCGCTGAGCTCGACAAGAGACGCCGAAATTTCCGCTGGCTCGGCCAATCCGGTGAGCGGGCGGTCGCGAATCTGCAGCATCCGGGGAACAGCCGGGTATCACACGTAAGAAAGGCACGGTCATGTCACTGATCCGTCTCCTTCCGGCAGGGTTCCACGCTGTCGCTGACTACGCCGTCGCAGCCTTGCTGATCGTGGTGCCGCTCCTCGTCGGAGGTTCGACGCTGGCCGTCGCCACCGGCGTGACCGTCGGCATCGTCGTCGCTCTGGTCAGCGCGCTGACCCGCTACCCGCTCGGCGTCGTGAAGGTGCTGCCGTTCACCGTGCACTCAGCTGGCGATTATCTCGCGGTCATCCTGCTGGCTGCGGCACCGTTCGCGCTGCGCTTCACGAGCACCGACCACAGCTTGGCTGTGTTCTACGAGGGCGCTGGCCTAGCCGTGCTCGCCGTGAGCCTCGTCACCAACTACCAGTACAGCCCGAAGCGGGTGGCGTCCGGCACAAGTCCGAAGACGGACCCGGTCCAGCAGGCGATCCCGGTGCAGCAAGCTGTCATGTTCCAGCAGGCCGTCCCCGTCCAGCAGGCGGCGCCGACGAACGGGACGGCGCCGACGAACGGGACGGCGTCGACGAACGGGACGGCCCCGACTTACCAGGCGGTGCCGGTTCACGAGGCTGCGCTGGCTGAGCAGGAGAAGCAGGCGTACCAGGCTTGGCTGGCTGAGCAGGAGACGCTGACGCACGAGGCTGCCCAGGCTGAGCAGGTCGCACAGGCCCGGCAGGCTGAGCAGGAAAGGCTGGCGCGCGAGGCTGTGCGGGCCGAGCAGGTCGCGCGGGCCCGGCAGGCTGAGCAAGAGCGACTCGCGCACGAGGCTGCACAGGCTGAGCAGGAGAAGCTGGCGTACCAGGCTTGGCTGGCTGAGCAGCAGCGGCTGGCGCGACAAGCTGAGCTGGCTCAGCAGGTCGCGCAGGCCCGCCAGGCTGAGCAGGAAAGGCTCGCGCACGAGGCTGTGCAGGCCGAGCAGGTCGCGCAGGCCCGGGAAGCTGAGCAAGAGCGACTCGCACACGAGGCAGCGCTGGCCGAGAAGGTCGCGCAGGCTCGGCAGACTTACCAGGTCGCCCTGCTTCAGCAGAACTCTGAGCACCAGGCACCTGTGGTGCTTCAGCCCGCACTCGAAGGCCAGCCGGCATCGCGCGCGCACTAGCACTCGACCGTCGCCGACGGCCGCGCGGGGAACTCCTCGCGCGGCCGTCGGCCAGCTCGCTCCGCAGTGAACCAGCCCTCGCCCTAGGCCTCCGACGACTGAGCGGCCGGAGGAGTCCTGTGAGTTCACCTGTGCGCGGGAGGTGGCCGCGGAACCTGACGTCGCTTGCTGAGGAAAAGACCGTGTTGTGGGTACTGGTTCATATTGCTGGCGGGTCGTGGTGAAAAGTCGTAGCGTCGGGCCTGTGGCGGTGTTAGACGGCGGCGACGCGCAGCTGGTGGAGCGGATCCGGGCCGGTGATGATCGTGCACTTGCTGTCGTCTATGACCAGCACGCCGGGCTGGTGTACGGGCTGGCCCGCCGGGTAGCGCGGGATGAGCAGCTTGCCCGCGACGTCACCCAGGAGGTGTTCACCTACCTGTGGGAGATGCCGCATCGGGTCGATCTGAGCCGCGGTTCGCTGCGTACCTACCTCGCGCTACTGGCGCACCGGCGGGCCGTTGACGAGGTCCGCCGACACGAGGCGCGCGTCCGGGCGGAGGTCGCGTCCGCGCTGCCAGAGCCCGAAGACGGGCCCGAGATCCAGGTGGTCGACGCGGCCGCGCAGACCTGGCGCACCAAGCACCTGGCCGCGCTGCTCGACATGCTGCCAGCAGAGCAGCGGGCAGCGATCCATCTCGCTTACTATGACGGCCTCACGTACGTGCAGGTCGCAAAAACTCTCGCGATACCGGAAGGGACGGCGAAGTGGCGGCTACGCGCCGCCCTCGCCAGGCTGCGGATGCTGCTCACCGACGAGGCGAGGGAGGCGATCTCATGAACGGCACCTCGTCTGAGGAAGAGGCCGCTGCCCTGCTCGCGCTCGACGCCCTGCTGCCCGGCGAGCAGGCCGACGCCGAGCTGCGCATCGGCATGCCCCCGGCCGGCCTGGCCGCCGCCGCCGCCCTGCTTGCCGAGGACACGGTCACCGCCCCGCCGCCGGAGCTGCGCTCGGCCACTCTCATTCGTGCCGCGTCCCGCCGCCCGCCGGGGCGGCCGGTCGATGCTGCCCTGCCGTGTGACCCGGCGGTCGCGTTCGACCGCACTGCCGCCGACCTGAACCGCCTGCTGGGTTCGCTCACCGACGCCGAATGGAACGCGCCCGCGCATCCCGAGCACGGCCGGGTCCGCGACCTGGTCGCGCATCTGGTCGGTGTCGAGCGGCTTGTGCTGCGCTGGCTCGACCCGCACGACAGCGTCCCGGATCTGCCCGACCACGTGGCTGCGACGCGCCCCGTCGTCGCCGAGCTCGCGGGCGCCGATCCGCGTGACATCGCCCGGCAGTGGTACGAGTCGGCACGCGCGGTGCGGGCTGCGGTCGCCGGTGACCGCAACCGGCCAGTGGTCTTCCACGACATCACCGTCAGCGTCGACCAGCTCCTGGTGACGCGCACCGGCGAGCTGTGGGCACACGCCATCGACATCTGTCAGGCCACCGGGCGGCCGGTGCCTCAGCTGGACAGCGAGCGGATGGCCACGTTGTGCGCCGCGCTGATGGCCGCCGTGCCGCTTGCCCTGGCATACCAGGGCACCGCCGCGCCCGGCCGCGCCGCCCGATTCGTGCTCACCGGCCCGGCCGGCGGCGCCTACACCGTGCCGCTCGCCTTGCAGGCACAGGCCGCCGAACCGGATGTCACCATCGTCACCGACGCCGTCAGCCTTTGCCGAGTCGCCGTCCGCCGACTGCGCGTCGAGGACCTGGACGCCGCCATCGACGGTGACCGCGAGCTCGGCGGCCTCGTCCTCGCCGGTCTCGGCGCGCTGGCCCGGGACTGACAGAAGACCCTGACCAAGCGGCCGCGCAGCGCTAGCTGGGCAGCGACATGAGCAAGATGGGCTTGGTCGTCGGGTGCGACGTCCCGCCAGCGGGCTCCACGGTGATGCCGATCTGGTCACCTGGCTGCAGCCCGGAGGCCAGCACTGGCACGGTCCGTCTCGCACTGGCGGGCGCCAGCAGCCCAGCCGATCGCACCCGCGGTGGTCCGATGAGCCACAGCTGGTACACCTTCGATGACGGCAGCGCCGGCAACCCGCTCGTGGTGACGACTACGGCGTCCTCGGTGCGCGACACCACGACGGTGGCCGTGCCGCCGCGGCTTGTGGGCCGGCTAGCGACCCGCGCATCCGGGGCGGCGAGCACGGCCGCGACGGCGCGACCCTGCGCCTGGACGGCATCGAGCCTGTGCTGGGCGGAGACGCCGACAACGCCGAAAACGACGGCGATCGCCAGGCAGGCCACAGCCATTCCAGTCGCCAGCCAGGGCACCCAGGGTGCCGCGACGCGACGCGGACGGCGAGGCTCAGCAGCAGAGACAGGAGCCAGTTGCCTCGTCACCGCGGTGGCGGCCAGCACTCGCGCGCGCATGGCGGCTGGCGGGGGCTCGGCGACGGCCATGGCAAGGCGGGTCGCGGTCGCGGCGAGGCCCCGGACCTCGTTGTCGCACGACCGACAGCGGCGCAGGTGATGCTCGAAAGCGTTGCGTTCCGGATCCTCGACGGCGTCGACGGCGTACGCGCCGGTCAGCAGGTGCAGGTCAGTACGCAGCAGTTTCACCAGCTCACCCCCATGCAATCACGCAGCCGGATCAACCCATCACGGATTCGCGTCTTGATCGTCCCGAGCGCGGTGCCGAGCAGCGCGGCCACCTGTGGATAGGTGTAGCCGCCGTAATAGGCGAGCGTGATCGACTCACGCTGCAGCTCCGTCAGCCCGTCCAGGCACCGGCGCACTCGCTCGGCCTCCAGACTGGCCTCGACACTCTCGGCGACCTCATCGACCGGAATCGGTTCCGGCAACGCACGGTGCTCGCGCTGGGCGGCAGCAGTCTCTGACCGCACCCGGTCGATCGCGCGGCGATGGGCAATCGTCATCACCCAGGTCGCCGCGCTGCCCCGGCTGGCGTCGAACCTAGATGCCGCACGCCAGACTTCGAGCAGCACCTCCTGCGCGACCTCCTCCGACTGCGCGGGATCACGCAAAACCCTGCGAATGACCCCGTATGCCGGGCCGGCCAGCCGGTCGTACACCTGCTCGAAGGCTGCCTGATCGCCCCGCGCTACGAGGGCGATGAGGCGGTCGAGATCCTGGTCCGTCCCCTCCTCGAGACCAGAATCTGGGCGACCGGCCCGGATGTTACGAGCATGCATACGCCTTGTTCGGTTGGCTTGCGGGCTCAGATTGGTCGCCAGGGAACATTTCTTCTCACGTGGTCAGCCACACGCCGGCGATGGTTGCCACCCGGCGCGTCATCGCGCGGCTGCCCGGCGACAACCCGTACCTCGAGCGGGCGGACATTCTCGCCGCCTGGAGTTCGCTCTGGCGCGGCGGCTGCGGTGGCAACACTGCATCTCGTTCCGGATTGGTGCTAGGGCGCACCCATCCGGCGCGGCGGCAGACCCGAAGAGAAGGCGTAGCGCGAAGGCACGCACCGGTGCCGGCCGTGACTACCGAATGCTCACGCCGCAAGGGGCGGGCGGCTGACCTCGCGCGTCCCGGAAAGGACACACATGTCTGGTCAGGGTTACCCGGACCACTCCCCGACGGCTGCGGACTCGCTGGCCACGCACACGGAGGAGGGTCGGCCGTCACGTCGGACCGTGCTGCGCCGCGGAGCAATTGCGGGCACTGTCGGGCTGGCGCTCGCTGCCGGCGGCGGCACCGCCGTGGCCGCGGTCATGTCGTCTCAATCCAAGGCCGGGCCGGCCGCGACGTCCCCATCCGATGCCGGGAGTGCGGGCCCCATCGTCGTCTACCTGGCGGATCCGCGGTCCGGCGAGATGGAGATCTTCTCCGGCACGAGCAAGACCCGCCACACCGACCGCGCCATGGCGTCCATGGTCGCCTCGATGGCGCCGCGCTGAGGCGCCGGCAACCCCGCGCCCGTCCACTCGACACCCGTATTCACGCGCACCCGCGCTGACCCCAGTGAGGTAAGTCATGTCATCGCACCGCGAGGCACCCGAGATCTCCAAGGATCCGGTCGCCGACAGTACGGACGTGTACGCGTTCGTCAGTCCTGACCGTCCGGACACTGTCACCCTGATCGCCAACTACATCCCGCTGCAGGGACCGGCCGGCGGCCCGAACTTCTACGAGTTCGGCGACGACGTGCTGTACGAGATTCACATCGACAACAACGGAGACGGCTTTCCGGACATCAGCTACCAGTTCCGGTTCCAGACAGTGCTCCGCAATGAGAACACCTTCCTCTACAACACCGGGCCGATCCTCTCGCTGGATAGCCCGAACTGGAACAGCCGGCAGTTCTACACGGTGACAAGTCTCGTGAACGGCCGACCGCAGGTGCTGGGCTCGAACCTCCCCTGCCCGCCGTGCAACATCGGCCCGCTATCCACGCCGAACTACGCGGGGCTCGGGGCAGCGGCCGTGCACAGCCTCCCTGGTGGCATCAGCGTTTTTGCCGGCCAGCGGGCCGAGGGCTTCTACGTCGACCTCGGCGCCGTCTTCGACCTCGGCGACCTGCGGCCGTTCGAGCAGCTGCACGCCCAGTACGGGATGAACGTGTTCAGCTCGGCGGCGCCCGGCGTCAACGCGACCGCCGCGCTGAATGTCCACTCGATCGCGATCCAGGTCCCCATCGCGCAGCTCCTGCAGTCCGGCTCGCACGGCGTGACCGACCCACGAGCCGTCATCGGCGTCTGGACCAGCGCAAGCCGTCAGACGGTGCGACTGCTGGAGGGGAACGGCCGGATCATCAGCACGGGACCCTTTCAGCAGGTGTCGCGACTGGCCAACCCGCTGTTCAATGAGGTGCTGATCCCGCTGGGGCTCAAGGACCAGTGGAACTCACTGCCGCCCTCAGACGACAAGCTGTTCCTCAGCCATGTCACCAATCCCGAGCTGGCCTCGCTGCTGCCTGCGCTCTACCCGGGCGTCTTCCCGAACCTGGCCGCCCTGGTGCAGGCGGGGACCGCGCGAGCGGACCTGCAGGCGATCCTGCTCACCGGCATCCCGTCTGGCATCGTGCCCGGCTTCCAGAACAACACGGGCACCGTGCTCGCGGACATGATGCGGCTGAACACCGCGATCCCGCCGAGCGCCTCGCCCAACCCGCTCGGCATCATCGGCGGCGACCTGGCCGGCTTCCCCAACGGCCGCCGCGTGATGGACGACGTCGTCACCATCGAGCTGCGGGCGATCGCCGGGGCGACCTTCCCGCTGGTGAACAAGTCGTTCACTCCGGACGGTGCGGCCAGCCTGGTCACCGACGGGCTGACAGCGTCCAACGTGCCGTCCGGCTTCCTCAGCACCTTCCCCTACCTCGGCGTGCCCTACAGCGGCTTCAACACGCCGCCGTCCTGACGCACCCGCGGTCACCAGGCGCCGGCCCAGCGATCTCGCGGCCGGCGCCTGGCTCCATGAGACACCCATCCCGACGATGAGGAGCATGAACCATGACCGAGCACATCGGCACCGCGTCTCGCGCGGGCAGCGTCGTCCTCGACCTGGGCGATGACATCGGAGCCCTGATCCTGGACGCGCCCGCGGAGCTGAACGGCCGCGAGATCGAGATCAGCCGGACGGCTGGCGGCACAGGGGCCCGCCACGCGCACTCGCTGGTCCGCGAGCGCATCACCGCCGCGGGCGTCAGCTACGCGGCCGTCTACGTCAGCGTGCCTGCTGGCGACTACACGATATGGCGGGACGACGACAGCCCGGCGGGCACGGTGACCGTCCTCGGCGGCCAGATCGCACACTTCCGCTGGCTTGCGCCGTCACTATGCCAGCGGTGGGCGACTCCGTCATGACTATCACTCCCGTTTGTCATCCGGGGCAGGTCTCTGGCGGGCCCTCACTCCGGCTACGAATGCGCCCCTGCCAATCGACATCCGCGACTTCAGCGGTCAGGCCTGTTCTTCTTCGTGGGGCGAGAGCGCACAGGAGATGCCGAGGATCAAGCCGTCGCTGGTAAGGAGGCGGGCTACCGTTTGCCCCCACGGCTCAGTGCGGGCCGGGTGCAACAACTCAAAGCCCGCGAGCTCAAGCTCGGCACCTGCCGATGCGACAGCCTCGGCGTTCGCCACTTCGAACTCGATGGATGCCTGCGGGACCACCAGCCCAGTGTCGAAGCGGAGCGCCGGGCTCACGCCCGGAACCGACAGACCGCGGGACTTGCCGCGAAACCCACTAGGTGGCCGGGTCGACCGGGCTGGTACTGGGTGTCTGCGAGCCCGGCTGCACCGTCACCAGGGTCCCATAGGACAGGTACTGCCAGGCAGTCTTGGCTGCGCTCCAAGGCAGCTCGACGCAGCCTAGGCTCTGCGGGAAGCCATATGACGCCCGCGGGTACCAGTGCACGGCCAGGTTGCCGCGAAAGTAGGAGATAAAGTACGCCGGGCTGGAGTACGGGGTTCCGTTCGGATTCGTCCCTTTCATGTCCTGGTAGTAGTGCCTCAGGTAGACCGGCGACGTGCCGATCGTCGTCGGCGAGGCCGGGATGCCGGTGTCGGCGACGGTCTGCAGCACCTGGTGGCCGTTGTGCCAGATCGTCAGCGTCTCCGGGTCGCCCTCGCTGGCGATGGCGTACGTATAACCGACCTTGTTCACGTCATGTGCCGCCACCGCCCTGAGCAGGCCATGCCAGACCCTGGGCCCGGCGATACCGTCGACCGTCAGGCCGTGCTGTTGCTCGAACGCCATGACCGCACCCTGGAGGATCAGGCCGTCAGCAGTGCCATCCCGCCAGAAGCGCCGTAGTTCGGTCGGATAGCCGGACTGCCAGGTGAACTGGCCTTTCGGCGCGTGGTAGGCCGCGGCTAGCTGGCCGGCCGCGTCATTGTCGGCCGGGACTGTCTGCCCGGCAGACGGCGTCCAGGTCAACGGCAGGTAGCCGAGTTGTGCGAGCAGTTCGTCGAGCCGGGTCGTGGAGTAGGCACGCGCGGAGCGCGGGATGGCTCTGTGACTGGTGTTGGCGAGTGCGATCCAGATCCCGGCGACCAGCAGGAGGACGACTGCGCATCCCACGGCCACGATGCGCGTACGGAGATGTGTCGCAGCAGACAATGCGGTTCCCTCGGTCGGCCCTGGCAGCTGCGGTATCCCGGATGAACCGACGCGGGGTGGACATCCTCTTCTTCGCGACCCACCGCCGGCTGCGGCGCGGCGCATCGAAGATCACGAGCACGCCCTTCCGGGGCGTGCGGGTCAGGTCGGGCCGGCCGCCCGGCCTTCGCTCCTGCTGCAACCTGTGTAACGCGGCCATCCAGGCCGGATCATCCCGAGGCAGCCGAGGGCAGGACAAAACTGTCCGGCACCGGTCGTGGATCTTCGCCTGGTCCAGCTGATGGTTCGCTCGTTAGCGCGGGGTGAGGACGTCGAACTCATTGCCCTCCGGATCGGCGAGGCACACCCACGGCACGTCGCCCTGGCCGATGTCGATGTCAGTGGCGCCGAGCGCCCGCAGCCGGGCCACCTCGGCCGCTTGATCGTCACCGGGGTACGGTCGAAGGTCGAGATGGATGCGGTTCTTCACGGTCTTCACGTCGGGCGTGCGGAGGAACCCCAGGTATGGGCCGACACCCTTGGCAGAACGCAGCAGCGCATGACCATCGGTCACCTCGTGCAGGGTCCAGTCCATCGCCTCGCCCCAGAACCTGGCCATGGCCCGCGGATCGGAGCAGTCGACCACGACCTCGGCGATCGGACCGGTGTCCCGGTAGAAGGGATGAGGCTCCAGCACGCAGAACTCGTTGCCCTCAGGGTCGGCGAGAACCGTCCACGACACGTCGCCCTGGCCCACATCGGCGGGCGTCGCACCGAGATCCTGCAGGCGTGCGACCAGGTCCGCCTGATGGGCCGTGGAGCTGGTGGCGAGATCGATGTGCACGCGGTTCTTCACCGTCTTGGGCTCCGGGACGGCAATGACGTCGATGCAGACGGCGACGGGGTCGGGATAGATGAAGCCCACGGGTTCGAGGTTGGTCACGCCGGGTCCCTCGCTGGAAACACTCCAGCCGAGCGCCTCCGCCCAGAACTGGCCGAGCGCGGAGTCATCCTGGGCATTCATCGCAATCTGAACAAGCCGCGTCGCCATGCCGCTGATCCTATGCGCGCACAAGACCCGAGTGTCGGCGGCCAGCGCCACTATGGTCCCGTGAGAAATCTTGCGGCAGCCTGTCGATCCGCAGCGAGGCGTTCGTAGAAAAGGTGAGAGGCGGCCGGAGCAGGCCGCCGGGCGAGGAGTCATGCGATGACGCAGTACCTGATCTCGTTCAATGACGGCGGGATGGACCACATCCCCGACGAGGACATGCCTGACGTGTCCAAGGCTGGACTCGCGGTGGTCCAGGAAGCCAAGGATGCCGGCGTGTTTGTGTTCACCGGCGGGCTGGACAGCCAGAGGGCGAGCATCGTGGCCACCGACGGGACGGTCACCGACGGCCCGTACCCGGAGACCAAAGAGGTCATTGGCGGGCTCTTCGTCGTCGACGTGCCCTCACGCGAGGAGGCGCTGACATGGGCTGCCAAGACCGCCGTCGCCTGCCGCTGCGCGCAAGAGGTCCGCACGTTCATACCCGACCCGGACGCCTGACCGAAGGTCGACACGGTACGCGGGTCGAGCTGTCCTCCGATGGCATAGTCCAGGCGGGCCCGCCTTATGTGACAAGTGCACAAGTGCACAAGTCAACTGGTGTCCTGTCGGGAGCAGGCTTACCAGTACTGGGTCGTGGCTCCGGAGCTGTTGACGATGCCGCCCGCCATCTCCGGCGGTTCGAACACCGACTGGATCGCCACCCGGCCCGGACCTTGCAGCACCAGCCAGACAGACTTGGCCTGCCATCGGGCGGAGCTGAACCAGTAGTTACCGCGCGGGTACTCGAAATGCAGGTGCATGCGGACGCTGCGGTCCTTCCAGATCAGCCCGCTGGGCTGGACCAAGATCCGCTCCCCCTGGCCCAGATCGCGGATGAAGGTGTTGCCGGGGGCGTGTAGCAGCAGCAGGCCGGGGCCGCCCTGAGCGCTGAACCGGTCCATGGTCTGGCCGAGCGGATAGTGGTACTCCTGGTCGTCTCCGTTGCGGGTGGCGAACCAGATGCCGGAGTTCTCCCAGTGATAGCCGACATTGCCGGTAGCGACCAGGAACCGGTGCTCGACAACATCCACCGCGTGATTGGCGGGCAGCGGCACGGCCAGAGTCTCGCCGGGGTGGTCGGCCGAGATCGCGATGTGGCCCGGTCCGGATGCCGTCATCATCAGCAGCGGCATTCCGGCCAGCATCCGGTTCCAGCCGCCTGCCATTTTCATCATGTCCAGGCGGACGGCCGGCTCGGCGTGCAGGAACACGTGGTGGCTGAAGTAGACACTGTCCTCCTGGTCCAGCCTCATCTCAGCCACTGGCACGTACTTGCCGCTGATCTGGCAGGTGGACCGGTTGAAGTGGAGCCGGGCCATGTCCCTGATCGGCGGCTGCTCGGCCCAGCCGGACTTGGTGACCCGCGCCCGGACGTCGGTCGGCGCGCCGCAGTTCGGGCACGAGGTGCCACTGGCATCGCTAGCGATGCGGCAGTACGGGCAGGTATAGGTCGTCGCTGACATCTGCGCCGCCTACTCAGTACCGTGATGCACGTACATGGACTGGACGCCGACCCGGCCAGGACCGGTCATCTCGGCGAGGTACATGTTGTGATGGCCCATCATGCCGGTCTTGAAGCTCTGCTGAACCGTGTTCATCTGCACAGACGAGTCCTTGTACAAGAACCCGCCCGGCTCGACCAGGATCTTCTCGCCTTGCTGAAGGGTCTTCTGGAAGACGTTGCCATACCCGTGCAGCAGGAGCAGGCCCTGCTCGCCACCGGTGACGAACCTGTCCATGTACATGCCGCTACCGCCGTGCAGGACGTTGACCAGGCCCTTGATCCGCACGAACGAATAGTTCAGTGAGTGCGTGCCGGCCAGGAAGGCGTGCTCACGCACGTCGATCTCGTGCGAGGGGTGAATCGGCAGCACGACAACCTCGCCTGTGGCGTCCTTCGACAGCGCTATCCGGCCAGGCCCGTGCGCGATGCTGAGGATGTGCGGCATGCCGCCGACCATCCGCCGGGCGCCGCCGCCGGTGTTCATCGCAGACAGCGGGACGCCTGGCTCCTTCCACAACATGACGTGGTGCTCGAAGAAAACCGAGTCGCCCTGGGCCAGTGCCAGCTCGGCGACCGGGACGATCTCGCCTTCGATCTGGCAGGTGGAGTTGGAGAAGCGGAACTCCGTCATGTCCCGCAGCCGCGGCGCCTCTGTCCAGCCTGAGTCAGAGACGAGATTCTTCTTGTCGAGCGGGGCGCCGCATGTACTGCAGCTGGTCCGCTCCGGCTCATTCTGAGCCTTGCACCACTGACATTCGATCCTGTCCATCAGGGCAGGCCTTTCTGCTCGAGGCGGGGGCGTTGTACGGGCACAGCTGCTGATACTGGCTGTGATCGTAGCGGACTGCGGAGGTCTGACCGGGAAATATGCGAGCCTGGGGCCTTATGACGGCCGCGGCGCGGCGGGAGTGCCGCACTCGGCGCAGAACTTTGCCGTCGGGGCCAGGCTGGCGTTGCAGTTCGTGCAGTGCTTCTGCGTCGGGGTCCCGCACTCCGGACAGAACTTCGACCCCACCTGAATCGGGCTCTGGCAGTTGGCGCAGGCCATCGTGGCCGCGGGAGCGGCAGCCTCTGGCGCCTGCTGTGCCGGCGGGGGCGCGGCTTGCTGTGCGCCTGCGGCAGCCTGTGCCGCGTAGCCCTGACCACCGCCGGCGAAACCGGGGCCGGGCGGTGGCGGGCTGTACGGAGCCTGGGCTGGCGCCTGCATCATCTGGCCCGCCATTCCCATGCCGGCGCCGAAGAACATCGGCGTGACGGCAGCGCCGCCCTGTGCCATTCCCTCACCAGCGCCCTGCAGCGCCTCAGCTTGCGCCGCCTGCAGGAAGCCGCCGGCCAGCCGGCTGTAGGCAGTGTCGCCGGCCAGCTTCTTCAGCCGTGCGTTGTCGTCGTCGTCGAGGTTCACGTCGACGTTGCCGAGCCGGGTCAGTGAGATCCCGTAGTCGGCCAGCTCGCGGTTGGCAGCCTCCAGCGACTGTGCCTCGATCTCGGGGCTGTGCATCGACAAGCCGAGGATCGGCCAGGCACCCGACATCAGCTGGGTGGTGACCGTCGTGCGGGCGACCTTCAGCAGCTGCTGGGTCACCCAGCCGGTCACCGCCTGGTTGTTGGTCACGTCGACGGTGCCGACCAGGTTCAGGATCAGCTTGGTCGGGTCGTTGACGCGCAGTGAGTACTCGCCGAAGGTGCGCAGCGTCACGATCAGCCCGGTCTGCGGGTCCTGCACCTCGTCTAGCCGGCCGCCGAACCTGTTGTTCGGGAACTCGCGTGTCCCGACGAAGTAGATCTCGGCCTTGAACGCGTTGCCGCCAGTCGCCCAGTCCACGAACATGCCCAGGAACGGAAGCTCCTTGGCGTCCAGGGTGTGCTGGCCTGGCGTCAGGACGCCCATGATCTGGCCCTGGCTAGTGAAGACGGCGACGGCGTCAGGCTCGACGATTGCCCTGGCGAACTTGCGGATGTTCTGGTCAGGCCACTTGAAGACGATCTGGCCCTTGGAGCCGTCGGGCGCTGCGATGAACTCGCGGCGAGCCTCGTTCAGAAGTCCCATCGGTGGTACCCCTCCTACCCGGAATGTGACGCTCGCTGCCGCCCTCGTCACGCTTAACCGGATCATACTTCGGGTAGCTGCAGTAACCCCCAGAGTTGACACCCTGCCAGCCTTGCCCGGCTGGCCGTCTGACCAGCGGAGGAGCGAGTGAGCGAGTCAGCGGGAGAAGTGGAGGTACTGTCCGGGGCAGCCGCAGGAGGGCTGCGCTGGGAAGTAGCCTGCTCTGGCGATGACGAGGACCTTTACACCATGTTGCGGGTCTATTCCGGGCAGAAGCGTGTGGTCGCCGGGTCCGGTTTCGGCGGCCCGAAGCTTCGGCCGGGTTCCGTTATGTCCGAGTGGCGCGGACGGACCGACGACCTGCCGTACTTCGTCATGGCGCGAACAGTGCCGGCGGTGACGCGGGTCGTGGCCACAACTGACCGCGGCGCCGACGTCGTGCTGGAGCTGTCCCAGCCCGTCGAGCGCTTCGGGCTGCGGTTCGCCGCGGCCGCTCTGCCGCCTGGCCATATGCCAGCGACCATCAGGGCCGAGCGTGATGGTGCCGTGCTCGAAGAGCGGCCGCAGCGAGTGCCGCGGCCATTTCCTGCACCGGGCCGGGGCCCTCATACTTGAAGTAACAGAACTTCGAAGTGACCTGCTGCGGAGGTGAGACGTGGGAATCGGCGGGGCGCTGGCTGAGGCGCGCACGGAAGCCGGGCTGACCATAGCTCAAGTAAGCGAGCGCACCCGCATCAGGGAAACGATCATTCGCAGCATCGAGCTCGATGACTACTCATCGTGCGGTGGCGATTACTATGCGCGCGGGCACATCCGCGCGATCGCGCGGGTAGTCGGCACGGATCCTGTGCCGCTGATCGAAGAGTACGACGCGGAGCACATGCCGGAGCCCGAGCCTGCCGAGCCAGCCGATGGCCTTGGCGGGCACGGCTGGCGGTTGCCTAGCCTGCAGCGCATCGTCGGCAGCGGTCCTGGCGATCTCGGATTTGATACCAGCACCCACGGCGGGAACGGGCAGCCCGCGCACCCGGCCGTCATAGGCGACCCGGACACCGGTGCTGGTGTGCCCGGCGGCATCACGGCGGCCGAGGCGTTCCGGCCCCGGATGTCAGTGGAACCCAGCCGGCGGCTGCCGCGGCTGACCGTGGTGCTGGCAGCGATCCTGGTCGTGGCTATCGGCCTGCTGAGTTACCTGCTGGCGTCGGGAGGCTCGTCCCCGTCCTCACCCTCCCTGACCCGTCACAACAACCGGACCCACCACCCAGCGCGATCGGGCGTTGCTGCACGCCATGTCGGCACCAGCGCCCCGCCGACCGCGCCCCCGTCGACGGCGGCGTCGGCGGTGCCGCTGACGCCGGTGAGCGCGGCCGCGTTCGGTCCGGGCGGACTCGGTACAGGCGATGACCCGCAGCAGGCCTCGCTCGCCATCGACGGCAATGACAGCACCGCCTGGCAGACCGACTGGTACTCCACACCCACTTTCGGCGGCCTCCAGCACGGCACCGGCCTGCTCCTGGACATGGGCAAGCAGGTCACTGTGACTAGTGCCCGCATTCTGCTCGGCACGGCAGCAGGCGGCAGGCTGCAGCTTCGCGCGGGTAACGCGCCTGTCCTTGCTGATCTGCAGGTCGTCGCGCAGACACACTTGCCCGGCGGTCCGGTGACGGTGTCAGTCAGCTCGCCGGTAAAGGCGCGTTACCTGCTGATCTGGTTTACCCGGCTGCCACCCGATAGCTCAGGCACGTATCAGGACAGCATCTCCGACGTGAGCCTGACCGGCACGACTAGCTAGTGCCCAGGTGCGCGAGCAGCCTGGCGACCTGCGCATCCAGCGGATCCGCCGCGCCGAGCCGGTTATCGATCTCTAGGTGTGGCGGGCCGCTCATGCAACCGCATGCTGTCGGTGAACGCGGCGAAGTCGGCCAGCTTCGCCGAGTCCCGCTCCAGCCCGCGCGCAGCCAGCCGCTGCTCCAACGTCGCCGGATCCGACCTGACCCAGACCAGGCGGACCGGCTGGCCGCCGAGTCCGCTGACCCATGAGTCCCAGCGCTGCGCGTCGTGGATCTGCTGGGTAAATGGCCCGGACAGGAGTACCGGGCAGCCGGCTGACCGGATCTCCCGAGCGGTATCGGTCATGCCGGCATACTCATAGACCTTGATGTGCTCGTCGTACCAGCGGCCCTCGCGTTCGCCCGGCAGCCGACCGGCCTCGGCAAGGATGGCGGCGACGAACGGGCCGTACATCGTGTCCTTGTCCAGCAGCGCCGGCGTAGGCGCGAGCGCGGATAGCAGCAGTCGCGCGACGGTCGACTTGCCCGCTCCCGGAGCACCGGCCACAACCCAGGCTTGCGCCGGCGGGATCGTCACGGCCAGAGATTACCGCGTGCCAATCAGCGCTTAACCTTGCAGCAGATGCCGACGACGGGAACCGTAAGCGCTGCCACGGGCGTGATCAGCATGGTGCTGCTGAGCGCCGTGGTCGTGCTCGGCATCTTGCTCGACCGGCGCGTCCGGCTACCCGGCCTGCCCCGGTTCGCTGGCCTGAGCCTGCACCGGTATGCGTCGCTGCTCGCCGTCGGCTTCCTTGCGTTGCACATCATCACGGCTGTCGCCGGGCAGTACGCCCGGATCCGGCTGGCGGCGAT
>JASHOE010000329.1 GCA_030041275.1 Streptosporangiaceae bacterium | reverse complement strand
GGCGGCGTCCCGCAGCGACCCTGTCAGGTCGTAAGCCTCCAGAATGTTCATGATCTCCTCGGCAGACTTCACTCGTCCCCTTCCCGGGACTGAGTACGGAATTGGCACCGCTCAGCCAACCCGGGAAGGAGACCCCCGCCGCGTAACCGGCAAGGAACGTCAAATCGTGTCGGGCAGATCTCATGGCCGCCGCCGGGCAGATCTCACGACCGCCAGCGGGCACTCATCTGGCCGCCTGCGGGCAGTTTCTCGCGGCCGTCGTCACACCCCGCCGATAAACTGCGCTGTTCTCATGACGAGCTGACCGGCAGAGCCGGGACGGAACCAGGCTGCCTGCCATTCTCGGCTCAGCTCGCAGGGTAGGGCGCCGTGACCGGTAACCGCAGTCCGGGCTAGCTTTCCCGGAAGACCTCATCCATGATCTCGGCGCCGGTGGTGATCACGGGACCGAGTTCGCGGCGGTACACGACCTCGGTGGTGCGGGTGGAGGCAAATGGGCTTGCGAGCCGGGCGATTGCCTCGATGCTGACACCGTTGTGGCTCATGAGGCTGACGAAAGAGGTGCGCAGCTCGCGGGGCGTCCAGCTGTCGCCGGCGCCTTGCTGCGCTGCAGACTCGCTTGAACATCTTGCGGACGTTGGCGGCATCGAGGCCGGCGCCGTGGTGGGTGGTGAAGACCAGGCCGGCTTCCTGCCAGTGGTCTGCGGCGTCGGATTGCTCGCGCGCCTGGGCTTCGCGCAGGTCGCGGAGCGCGTCGGCGGCTAGCTGGGGGAGGGCGAGGGTGCGGCGGGAGCGTTCGGTCTTGGTGTCACCGTGCACGAGGACCGACCGCCAGACCGCGACGTGCGGCCGCACGGCAGGCGAGGCATCGGGGTCCCCGTCGAGGTCAACGTGATCCCAGCGCAGCGCCCGGGCCTCTTCGGTACGCAGCCCTGTCAGCAGGCTGGCCGCGATGTAGGCGTACATCAGCTCGGCCGGGCGGCAGACGTCCTTCAGGCCAGGCCGCAGCTCGGCCGACCGTCGGGCGCCAAGGTAGGTCCGGCTCTGGCCGACGCATAGCGATCCGGCATTAGCATATTTAGCACCGCTATGTCCGGTCGCCTAGAGCCGGGTCTCTGACTTGGCCCCTTTGCCTGCAGCCGCTCTGAGCGCAACCGCAAACCAAGCCGCTGCGGGAATCGTGACACGTGGTCGCAAGAGGGATTTGGATACAGTCAGGTAAAACGATGGGGCACAGCCTTGCCCTCTGGGGTGAGACGCGACTAGTTTGTATCCGATCTTGAGCCGGACCTCGAGCCTTGACGACGGCATCCCGAGGACGCGAGGCCCACGTTTCCGGTGCGGTCACGACTTGGAGTGATGAGGATGAGAGGTACTTCGCGGCATATCTGGCGATGGGGAGTGGTGGCTCTGGCCTCGTCGATGCCGCTGGCGCTGGCAGCATGCGCGGGCAGCTCGGGCAGCTCCAGCAGCGGTACGTCCACCAAGAAGGCGGTGTC
Source organism: Streptosporangiaceae bacterium (assembly GCA_030041275.1). Taxonomy (GTDB): domain Bacteria; phylum Actinomycetota; class Actinomycetes; order Streptosporangiales; family Streptosporangiaceae; genus JAJYUU01. Next base: position 1,034 of record JASHOE010000329.1, on the reverse strand, counting down.
GAGCTCGACGACGGGTCTGCACATCGTCAAGGGATCCGGCGGCACGGTCACGATCCGGGAGAACGACGACTGGGACACCCTCAATCCGGCACTCTCCGGAGGGACCAACATGGAGTTCCAGGCGGTCAACCTGCTGTACGACCGCCTGGTCACTCTGGGTCCCAAGGGGCAGCTCCGGCCGGGTCTTGCGACCTCGTGGACACAGACTCCTGTCCAGGCCGTCTTCCACATCCGCTCCGGCGCCACGTGCGACGACGGCACGCCTGTCACCCCGCAGGTCATCGCGGCTTCTCTTAACTACCTGGCCGATCCGAAGACGGCAAGCCCGACGGAGTCCGAGACCTTCGGCGACGGGATCGGGCATGCGGTCGCAAACGATGCTGCGGGGACCGTAACCGTGACTGTCTCCAAGCCCTGGAACAGCCTGGTGACAGGGATGGCCCTTCCGGAGGCCGGTATCATCTGCCCTGCGGGCCTGGCGAATCCGCAGCTGATGACGCACGAGGGCGAGGGCAGCGGGCCGTATGTGATGACCGCGTCGCTGCGCGGCTCGCAGTACACCTTCACCGCCCGCAAGAACTACAACTGGGGGCCCGACGGGTGGTCTACGCAGGAGAACGGCGTACCGCAGACGATCATCCTGCAGTCGACTGAGAACGACACGACTGCCGCCAATGACTTCATCACCGGCGCGGTTCAGGTCAACAGCTGGACGACCGGAGTCCAAGTGCAGCAGATCGAGTCCGCTGTTCCCACCGCGCTCCGGTTCCTGTCGCCCGAACTAGGGGCGACGGGCCTGATGTTCAACCCGGCACCCGGCCTCCCTGAAGCCAATCCGGTGGTACGCCGCGCCATCATGCTCGCTGTCAACCGGGCTGACTTCGTCGACGCCTGGACCAACGGCCAGGGCCGGACTTCGGAGACAATGATCACCCCAGGCATGCAGTGCTACAACCCGGCGATCGGCAAGTACGCCCAGCCGTATGACCCCGCACTGGCCAAGAAGCTCCTGGCCAGCCAGGGGTGGAAGCCAG
>JASHOE010000328.1 GCA_030041275.1 Streptosporangiaceae bacterium | reverse complement strand
ATGCTGGACCGTAGCCCGGCCGCCGCGCAGGCGGACCCCGCCTACACGGCGTGGGAGGAGAGGCTGAGCGCGAAGCGGCTGATCTGCCCGCAGTGGCCGGAGGAGTTCGGCGGGCAGGGCATGGACGCTGTGCGTGTCGCGGTGCTCAACGAGGAGTTCGACCGCGCCGGCGTGCCCAGGGTGACGCGCGGCATGGGAGAGAGCCTGGTCGGCCCGTCGATCATCGTGCACGGCACACCCGAGCAGCGGGCGCACTTCCTGCCCCGGATCGTTTCCGGCGCTGACGTCTACTGCCAGGGCTTCTCCGAGCCCGGCCACGGCTCGGACCTGGCGGCAGTGGAGACGCGCGGCGTGGTTGACGGCGACGAGGTGGTGGTCACCGGCCAGAAGGTCTGGACGTCGGGCGCCGCCAGGGCAAACCGGATGTTCGTGCTGTGCCGCACGGATCCGGAGGTGCCGAAGCACGCCGGCCTGTCGTACGTCCTGATCGACTTCACCGATCCGGCCGTCCAGTTCCGGCCGATCCGGCAGCTTTCCGGTGCCCAGGAGTTCTGTGAGGACTTCCTGGACGGCGTGCGGGCGCCGCTGTTCAACGTCATCGGCGGCCTGGGCAATGGCTGGCGGGTGGCGATGACCACGCTCGGGCATGAGCGCGGCGGCCGGGCTACGGTCCAGCACCTGGGCTTCGAGCGGGAGTTCTGGGAGCTGGCCGACGCCGCGCGCAAGCGCGGCAGAGCCGGGGACCCGCTCGTCCGTCAGCAGCTCGCCTGGGCGTACAGCCAGGTGGAGCTGATGCGCTACAGCGGCCTGCGGACGCTCGCGCAGGTAGCGGGCGGGCGCCCGCCAGGGCCGGAAGCGTCGGTGACCAAGCTCTTCTGGAGCGAGTATCACAAGCGGCTGGGCGAGGTCGCCATGAGCATCGAGGGTCCGGACGGTCTGCTGCGACCAGCGGGCGCGGGCTACCCGACCGGGCGGTGGCAGGGGGTTTTCCTCAGCAGCCGGGCCGGCACCATCTTCTCCGGGACCAGCGAGATCCAGCGCAACATCATCGGCGAACGCGCGCTTGGGCTGCCGAAGGAGCCTCGGCTGGCGCGCTGACATGGTGCAAAACGAGCCAGCGCCGGACCCGGAGAGGCGCAGGACCGCCGACCGTCCATCCATTTGACTGTGGACCGAGAGCATTGAGGAAGGAGCGCTCGGCGTGCTGAACGAGACCGGAGCCTCGAACCCCGCGAGCCAGCACTACCCGGGCATACTGCGCACAGCCAATCACCGTGCGTCCAGGGAGCTCGTCACTCCCGACCGGCTGCGTCAGTTCTTCGCGCCGCGCAGCATCGCCATGGTTGGCGCCTCGGACAACTCCGGGTGGGCCCGGTTCATCGTGGCGAGCTGCGCGACTTCGGGCTTCACCGGCAGGCTCATCCCGGTGCACCCGACCGCGGCGACCGCATTCGGCCTGCCCGTGGTGCCGAGCCTGCGGAACATAACCGAGCAGGTGGATCTCGCGTTCATTCTGGCGCCCATCCAGGCTGTCGAGGGCGTGCTGGACGACGTGGGCACGGCGGGCATCAAGAACGCGATCGTGCTCGCGTCTGGCTACCGGGAGGTCGGCGAGGAAGGCCGGGCGCTCGAGGACGCGATGACCGCCCGCGCGATCGCGAACGGCGTCACTGTGCTCGGCCCGAACTGCCTGGGCTTCCTGAACGCGCACACCACGTCGGCGCCGTTTGCCCTGAATGTGCCGCCGCCGCTGACGGCTGGCCCAGTGGGTATCGCGTTGCAGAGCGGAGCGCTCGCGAGCGTCGTGCTGGCCTTCGCCCGCGCTCATGGCATCGGCGTGAGCACGCTGACGTCGCTCGGCAACGAATGCATGATGGGCACGATCGACGTACTGAACTACCTGGTCGAAGACGACGCGACCAGGGTGATCTGCTTGTTCCTCGAGGAAATCAGCGACCCCGCCGCATTCGCGCAGGCCGCCGCGAGGGCGGATGCCGCCGGCAAGCCGATCGTGGCGCTGAAAGTCGGCTCGAGCGCGGTGGGTCAGCAGGCTGCCCTCGCGCACACCGGCTCGGTCGCCGGTGACGACGCGGTTGTGGACGCCGCGCTGCGCCAACTCAATGTGATCCGCGTGACGACGATCGAGGACCTGCTGAGCACTGGGGCGCTGCTCGGCTACGATCGCTGGCCACGTGGCCGGCGGATGGGCGTGCTCACCGCCTCCGGGGGAGCTTGCGACATCATCGCCGACCTGGCCAGCGCGCAGGGACTCGAGATTCCCGCCTTCGCCCCGTCGACGGAGGAGGCGATCGCCGCACATCTCCCGCCGTTCGCTACCGCGCACAATCCGCTGGATGTGACCGGCTACGGTCTCGCCAATACCAGGAGCCGGGGCGCCAGGACCGCGATCGACCACGCGCTCGACATCGCGGTCGACGACCCGAATCTCGACTTCGTGTTGTTCTCTGGCGTTAACCTGCCGGATGCGCGGCCACCGGATGAGGCCATGGCCGGTCTCATCGAGCATCGCATCGACTGGCTGGCGGAGCGTATGTCGTCGGCGCCCATTCCTGTCATCCCGATCGGCAGTACCTGCGTGGACATGAGCGGTTACGGCCGAAGCTTGCTCACCGGGAAGGGCATGCACGTCCTCGGCGGCCTCGACATTGGAATCACCGCCCTCGGGAACGGGCTGCGCTGGCTGGAGAATCGGGGACGCGTCCAGCCAGTCAGCCAGCCTCCGGCCGTGTCAACGCGGCCGGTGTCGACGTCAGGTCCCTGGTCCGAGGCCGCTGCCAGGCAGCTGCTGACGTCCTCAGGCGTTCCGGTCGTGCCGGGTGGTCTGGCCACGTCCGCGGATGAAGCCGTCGAGATCGCTCGCCAGCTCGGCACTCCGGTGGCGATGAAGATCTGCTCGGCGCAGGTCACTCACAAGTCAGACATCGGCGGTGTGGCACTCGGCCTTACCTCCGAGTCCGACGTCCGAGCCGCGTACGAGAAGGTGCGCGCCGCCGCCGATGCGGTGCCGTCCGCGACAGTCGACGGGGTGCTGGTGACCGCGATGCGCTCGGGCGGCGCAGAACTGCTCGCGGGGGTCACCGTCGATCCCACGTTCGGTCCAGTGCTCGCGGTCGGTCTCGGCGGGATCTGGGTCGAAGTTCTCCGCGACACGAGCCTGCGCGTCCTTCCGGTCGATGCCGCGGAGGTCAGGCGCATGCTGGGCGAGCTGCGGGGCCTGCCCGTGCTGACGGGCGCCCGTGGCACCAAGCCGGCCGATCTGGACGGTGTCGCCGCGGCGATCGCCGGGCTGGCAATGACCGCCCTGTCGCTTGGCAGCGCATTGCGCGCGGTCGAAGTCAACCCGTTGTGGGTGGACGGGGACGAGGTCGAGGCACTTGACGTCCTTGTCGTCACCGAAGCCGGGTGACCGCCGGCGGTGCCCCCTCGCCGCAAGCGCGCGGGCTGGCCGCGCGCGTCAGTCGACGACTGCAGGCGCGGCCAGCGCTCCGTTGGCTATGGCTTCGTCGACGACTGGCTAGGGCATCGTCGACGACGTCGTGGTCGGACGCGGTGTCGTCAAGGTGGGCCGCGGCGTTGGTCGTGGCGATGTGGTCGTGGGCAGGGGCGTCGGTCGGGGCGTTGTAGTGGTCGGCCGCGGCGTCGGGGTGCCAGTGTTGGATGACAGCGGCGCCGTCGCGGTGGGTGTGGCGCTGGCGGGCACGACGGGCGCCCGCAGCAGGTAGATCGTCTGCCGGGCGCTGCAGACTGGTACGCGGCTGCCGTCTGGCAGCTGTATTTCGACCACGACCGTGATCAGGAATACGCCTGGCTCGGTGCGAGGCCAGGCAAACTGCGCTGTCAGCTCGTTCGTCACGGTCTCCCGCCAGATGTCAGGGACTCGCACGCCGCGCTGCGGAACCGGGCCGATGTAGTACCCGCGGAGCGTGTACACCTTCGGGTTCTTGAAGGAGGGGTAGCCAAGCGGAGGCAGAGTCGGCGGTAGCACGCTGACTTTGGCCCTGATCACGTCGACGGTTTCGAAGTCTGCGCGCCGCGGGATGACGCGGAGCGAGCACGTTGCCCGGTCGGGGGGCGGCGGCGGAGTGCGTGAGAGAGCGGTCGCATCGGCGAGGGTGCGTGCGCTCGAGGAGAGATGCGCGTTTGTGCTGGTGCCGGTGCTCGGGGCCGGCGATGAGTTGCTCGTCGGTGCCGCACTGCCGCAGGCCGACAGCGCCAGGGCCAGTCCCAGGCCTGTGGTTACTAATGGCGCGGCCATGAACACGAGCCGGCGCGGGGTGCTGTGTGTATGCTCCATGCCCGCACTGACGAGGCGAGGGCGTCAAACTGACGAGCCGCGACGCTGGCTCGCCCTGTCGGCGAGCTGGCGGGCCTAGTCCAGCTCAAGCACCCGGACGTGCAGAACCGGGCGCCGCTGCAGGGCCGCCCGCAGCGCACGGTGCAGACCGTCCTCGAGGTAGAGCTCGCCGTGCCAGCTGATCACATGCGGGAACAGATCGCCATAGAAGGTCGAGTCGGCGGCCAGCACTGTTTCCAAGTCCAGCACGTTCTTCGTCGTGACGAGCTGATCGAGCCGGACTGGACGGGGCGGGATCAGGGCCCACTCTCGGCCCGTCAGGCCGTGGTCAGGGTAGGGTCGCCCGTCCTCGACCCGCTTGAAGACCACGCGAGGTGTCCCCTCTGTTCATGCACGTCTGGGGTTGCTGGTGCCGGGCTCTCTCAGCTACCCAGGTAGACGTGCAAAGCATCGAGACCTGACCAGGATGCGCGACCAGACTTGCGCACCGACGTGAGCGCTAGCGGCGGGCTCGGGCTGGGCTGGCAGTCTTTGGCGCGGACGCCTCGTACACGATCAGGGCGAAGATAAGGAAGGTGATGATGTGCACGCTGGTGCAGTACGGGCAGACCTGGCGGACGCTGATGAGCTCCCGGTAGATGAGGTAAAGCACGAAGACCATTCCGACGACTGCGGCGGCGAGCCGTACGTGGCGGACCACGGGTTGCTGGCGGCGCCAGGCCGACGGCGAGCAGATCGCGACCATGAATGCGAAGAAGACCGCGCCGTACACGGCCACCGGGACGTGGAAGATCCAGGCATACTGGCTGGTCTGTACGAGCACGCAGGGGTCGGCCTTAGCCGAGCAGCCGAGCAGGCCCGTGCCGGCGAAATGCGCGTAAACCTGGTAGCCAGCGTCGGCGAGGCCGATCACCGACAGCACGAGCGTGATGAACGGCAACCAGCCGATAGACCGCGGCGTCGGAACGAACCGCCGCCAGCCCGTTGACTGAGCAACCGTCGCCGCCTTCGCTGGGATATCTGGGGTCGGCCTCGCGGTTGCGGCAGCGGTGCCGCCGAGACCGGTTTTCGACCCGGCCGGTGAGACGGACGCGGCGGGCTTGCGGGCTGAAGTCTGCTGCCTGGAACGCTGCCTCGCCGGACCGCGGCCCTTCGAAGCCTTCGATCCGCTCACGCACGGGATGATACGAGGCCAAGCTGGAAACGGGGCCCAGTCGGCGGTGGGAATTGCCTTCCCGCAGTGGCTAACTAACGTGCACCTTCACAGCCTGCTGCCGGGGTTGACACGACCGGCGTTGCCCAAAACAATGTTTCTAGAACCATGTTCTAGTATTGCGCGCTGCGGCAGGCTCGCCGACGGGCTCGGTGCCAATGCGCTGGATCGTCCGGCCGATCTGGGCGTCGAGAGGATGCCATGGGACTTGATCACTGATGGCGCGGCGGAGCGCCGCGATCGGCGGTATCTACGAGTTCCCCGGCCGGACGGCGGGTGGCCTGAGCAAGCTGCAGATCAAAGCTGAGTGCGCGGGCCGGGCGCTCGACGACGCTGGCCTGAGCTGGTCGGACGTCGACGCTGTGTACGACGCCAGCGAGGCTGGCCCGATGCTCGGGCTGACGATAGCCGAGTACTTCGGCATTACGCCGCGGGTGGTCGACACTACGGCGGTGGGCGGCAGCTCGTACGAGTTCCACGCGGCGCACGCGGCCCGCGATATCGCGGCCGGCAAGGCCAGCGTCGCGCTGCTGACATACGGGTCGACGGCGCACAGCGAGTCGCGTGCCATCGGTACGGGCGGCCGGATGCCGGGCGAACCGCAGCCAGGGGCGAACATGGAGGTCCCGTACGGACTCACGCTCATCGGCAACTACGCCCTGGTCGCCACGCGGCACATGGCTCAGTACGGCACCACGCCCGAGCAGCTGGCCGAGATCGCGGTCACCACGCGGTCGCATGCGGTGCGCAACCCCGATGCGGTGGCCGGCCTGACCGATATCGGGATCAGGAACGTCGGCGAGATCACCGTCGACGACGTGCTTGGCTCACGGCTCATCGCCGACCCGCTGCACCTGCTGGAGTGCTGCATCGTCTCCGATGGCGGCGGCGCGGTCGTGATCGTTTCGCCCGAAGTGGCTGCGGGCCTGCGCAAGCCCCCGGTGTGGATCCTCGGCACGGGCGAGGCCATCGGGTACCCAGCCAACCAGGCAGACATCACGACGTCGGCGGCCGTGCAATCCGGGCACGAAGCCTTCGGCCAGGCGGGCGTGCGGCCGGATGAGATCGACGTGGCCATGATCTATGACTCGTTCACGATCACCGTGCTGACGATCCTGGAGGATCTCGGCTTCGCCGAGAAGGGCGAGGGCGGGCCGTTCGTCGCCGACGGGCGGCTGCGGTTCGACCGGCCGGGCGCGCCCGCGCTGAACACCGACGGCGGCGGCCTGTCCTCCAACCATCCGGGGATGCGCGGGATCTTCCTGCTCATCGAGGCCGCCAGGCAGCTGCGCGGCGAGTCGACGGCACAGGTCCAGGGCGCGCGGCTCGCCGTCGCGCACGGCAACGGCGGGATGCTGGGCACCCGGCACGCGGCCGGGACGATCGTACTCGGAAGGGAGTGACCTACGCTGGCGACCGACGACCGGACCACCCCGCAGCGCCCGCTGCCCTCGCTCGCGGAGCCGGATACCGCGCCGTTCTGGCTCGCTACCCGGCAGCACCGGCTGACCTACCAGGTGTGCGCCGCGTGCGGCGAGATCGTCTTCCATCCGCGGCGGCACTGCACGGGCTGCCTGAGCACTGACATGCACTGGCACGACTCAGCGGGTATCGGCACCGTGTACACGTACACGCTGATCCGGCAGCACGGCCAGCCGTACTTTCGCAGCCGACTGCCCTACGTGGTCGGGTTCATCGACCTCGACGAGGGCTTCCGGCTTCTGGCCGAGATCGACGCGCCGCCGGACGCGATACAGATCGGCCAGCGGGTCACAGCTGGCTGGGAAGATCACGCCGAGCTGGCCGTCCCGGTATTCCGGCTGTCGGAAGAGGCGGGATGACCACCGAGTTCACCGTGCTCGGCATCAGCAGGCTCGATGATCACGTGTTGCTGGCCGACGCCGGGCTCGCCATGGGGATGGTCGCAGCCGGTGCGCAACGGCTGATCGATCTCCGCGGCGAGACGAATCCGCCGGCGCTGAGTATTCCGGTCGACTATTTCCCGATCATGGACCTGGAACCGGGCCAGGACGAGCTGATCATGGCAGCGGGACGGCACGTGCTGTCGCTCGCCAGCGCCGGGACCGTGGTCGGCCTGTACTGCCAGGCGGGCCTGTCCCGCACGTCGACGGTGGCCATCGCCTACCTGATGGCCGGCGGCTCGTCGTTGCTCAAGGCGCGTGATCGAGTGCGAACCGTGCGACCGCAGGCCATGCCGGCGCTGGAACTCTGGCATTCGCTCGAAGCCATCGAGATCAAGCTCTCTGTGGCCGGACCCGTAACAGAGGTCAGCTGACCGGGGAGGTCTCATGCCGTGGGCACAGGTGGGCCCGACCGATATCTACTACCAGGAGGCGGGCGCCGGCCAGCCGCTGGTCTTCCTGCACGGCATGAGTTCGTGCGCGGAGGCCTGGTTCCAGCAGTTCGAGGCCTTTTCCCCGTTCTTTCGAGTGCTCGCGTACGACAGCGTCAACCACGGCCACTCCGCGAACTCGCCGCGCGACCAGCCTGAGCCCGATCGCGCCGACGAACTGGACGGCTTCTTGCAGGCGCTCGGGCTGAGCCAGCCGATCATCGCAGGCAATTCGATGGGCGCACTGACGGCCCTGCGCTGGGCGGTCCGGCACCCAAGCACCGCGGCCGCACTGGTGCCGTCAGGCATGGGCATCGGCCCGTTCCCGGATGGCGCGGGGCGCGCCGGAGCGGAGCCGCTGGACGAGCACACCTTGTTCCTGCCGGTCGGCGACGCGCTCACCGAGGGTCTGCGGACGCGTGATCCGCTGCGCTACGAGCGCTACCTGCGGATCCGGTCGACTGCAACCCGCCTCGAGGCGATGCGGAATCCGCGCCCCCGGTCCATGGCCAGGCCCAGCCGGGAGGATCTCGACGCGGGTGTGGCGACCATCCGATCCCCGATGCTCGTCGTTGTCGGTGATCTGGACCGGCTGGCACCCAATGCCCGCGCGCTGGCCGCGGCGGTGCCCGGAGCGAAGTTGCACGTGGTCAACGGTGCTCCGCACAACGTCTATTACGAGACGGCGACCGAGTACAACCGCGTCGTCGCCGAGTTCCTGGCCGGACAGAAGCTCATGCCGGCCCAGGCTCATGAGGTCGCGTCATAATGACGCTGACGCCGCAGCGGTTGTTTATCCGGTGACGGTCGATGTATGACTAACGGTGATGAATTCTCGAATTTGTCCGTCCTGTGGGGGACCGCAGCGAGTCCGCGACCACAAGGTCGACGGCTAGCTGGCACGGCCCGGCCTGGCGGTCTGGGAGGGAAGAAAGATGACCGAGCCCGTGGCAGGCGGCAAGATCCAGGAGACCCAGATCCACCGGTACCGGTCCACTCGAGGCCTTGATTACGAGTCCGTGCCGTGGCGGTTGTGGGAGAAGTCCAAGAAGCTGTTCTGGGACCCGGCCGATCTCGACTTCTCGCAGGACGCTGTCGACTGGCAGGAAATGTCAGCCGAGGAGCGGACCCTCGTCGCAATGTCGGCCCGCGGGTTCATGGTCGGCGAGGAAGCCGTGACGCTCGACATCGTCCCGCTGTTGCGTTGCATGTCCGACCTTGGGCGGCTCGAGGACACGATGTACCTGGCGATGTTCACGATGGAGGAAGCCAAGCACACGGACATGTTCCGGCGATGGTTCGACGCCGTTGGTCTTGACCCTGCTTCGCTCGATGACCTCGTCCGGGCCCAGCAAGCCGCCGTCGGGCAGGGCCGCACCGGTCTCTTTGACGGCGCCCTCACCAGGGTGATGAGACGACTCGACACGGACAGGTCGCCGCGGGCCATCCTGGACGCGACGCTCATCTACAACCAGCTCGTCGAGGGCGTCGCCGCGATTGCCGGGTACCGGCGGTGGGAGCAGACCTTCCAGAGGCTGGGCAAGCTGCCAGGGCTTGAGGCCGGCATCAAGCTCACCCAGCGCGACGAGCGACGCCATATCGCCTACGGCACATATCTCGGCCGGCAGATCATCGCCGAAAACCCCGACCTCTGGGAGTGGGTCGAGCAGCGCTGGGCGAAACTCACGGCGGGTTTCGGCGGGGGGTACGGGGCCGACCCGCAGATCCAAGAGCAGCGCAAGGCGCTCGGCTTCGATGACGAGTTTCAGCAGGGCCTGATCAAGCGTCGGCTCGAGGCGCTCGCCGTGGCCCGCACGATGAACATCGACGACGTGAACGCCAGCGCGATCGAGACGTTCGAACCCGTGGAACTCCAGCACGTCAGCTGAGGTCGTCGACGACGCGCTTTGCCGCCGGAAACTCGCAGCTGGGCAGTATTCGCCTGGTCGGTGGTTGCATACACGATCGCCTGCGGCGTGCTCATGTGGATCAACCAGCGCCGGGTCGGCGTTGCCATGAGGTATTTCGACGCCCGCACCCGCGCGATCTTTGGTCTGCAGGTGCTGGCCGTGGTCGCACTTGTCGCGCTCGCGTGCTGGCTCGAGCTGGATGAGGGCATACGTGGCGGGTTCCTCGTGGCCGGCGTGCTCGCTGCAATCGCAACCGTGCTGTTCGGGCGCTGGGCCGACGCGGTGCTACGGGCGCGCCTGCAGGTCGGCCTGTGAGTGCTCCCGCCAGATTCGACGAAACCGTGCAGCTCCGAACCGGCTGCAGATCTGCGCGATACTCGCCGCCGTCGACTCGGCCGACTTCGCCACCGTGCGCGACGGGCTTGGGGTAGCCGACTCAGTGCTCTCCAAGCACGTGCGCGTCCTGCATGAGGACGGCTACGTAGCCGTGCACAAGATCACGTGGGCCGCGCGTATCCGCACCAGCCTCTCACTCACGACCACGGGACGCGCCGCATACGACGGGCACGTGGCGGCGCTGCGGGCGATCGTCGGCGACCCCGTGTCGGTGCGACAGTAGCCCGATGAATCCTCACGCCTGCGTTTCGGCGAAATAGCGCGAACACGTCCGCAGGCACGTCCACCGTCGACCACGAGCGGGCAGCCGCGCGCTGCCAGACCAAATCCCACCATAGCCAACGCGCAACATGCTGGCCCTACCTGCCGACCACAGCCTAGAGAACGGCCCTGACCAAACCATTGAAGCCCGCGACGGTCCATCGGTGTGAGCGTCCGAGGAGCGCAAACCATCGGTCGCTCATAATGCATTTCTTTACAGCTTGCTGCTAGATCCAAAGGTCACCAGCGGG
>JASHOE010000327.1 GCA_030041275.1 Streptosporangiaceae bacterium | reverse complement strand
GAGCACAGTTGATACGCGGCCGCCCTGTGCCTCGACCAGGGTCAGCATGTCGAGCATGCCGCGAGCGAACACCGCGGCGCGGGCGTTCGCGTAAGTCCCTGCAGCGGCGTCCACCCCGAGTCGGTCGGAAAGGCCCTCGGCCAGACCGACCGCGACAGCGACCACGTTCTTAAACGCCGCGCAGGTCTCAGTGCCAGGGCGTCCAGCCCTTTGTGGCCAGCACCCAGATCGCGTTTGGCGCGCCGATGCGCGCTGCCTGAGCCAGCACCCGCTCGAGTCCGCTGCTGGACACAGCTACGAAAACGACGTCCGCATACCGGAGCACCTCCGGCCACTCGCCAGGCGTCATGGTCATGGTACGGCTTCTTCAGCGCCGGATGGGGCATCCGCTGACGCCACGCGTCCACGACTGACTCGTCGTGGTCGGTTGCTAGCAAGACAGCGCGCAATCCACTGCTGGCGCTGTGCACTCCCAGCGCTGTTCCCATGGCCCCGGCGCCGAGCACGGCGATATCGGCTCGATCCCGCATTGCGCACACCGAATTCCTCCTTGCGCTACCGTCGGTTCCCGCTACTCGGGCTCCCTCCTCTTGCCGCGGACGAGTCGGCGGATCGATGATTCAGCCGGCTTGGGCGGCGTCGACGCATGCGCCGCGAGCCGACCGGCCGAGTCCAGCCAGCTGAGAATGGCGCTGGCGCACTCGTGCGCCGCCTCGAGCTGAGGCACGTGTCCGACATCTGGCAGCACAGTCACCGACCAGGTTGGATGGGCTCGTGCCGCAGCCCGGGCAGCGGACGCCGGCACAAGCCGGTCATGCTCGCCGTGCAGGAGCAGCACGGGGCACCCGAGAGAGGCGATGCCCTGGCGGTAGGCGTGGCCGCCGAACCCCGCGGTGGCGATGATCGACCGGGTGGCGATCCCGATGTCTCTGCCTGCCTCGGAGAACCCGGCCCGGCGGCGCGCTACCGCGACATGCTCGGCAATCACGTTCGCAGGCACCCGGCACGGATCATGGCAGCACAGCGACAGCAAGCTCGCGACGATCGCCTGTGGCGGCAGCCGGCGCACTCCGCGAAGTAGCAGGGGCCCGAGTCCTGGCAGGCCACCTGTCGCGAACACGGCGGCCACCAGCAGGTCCGGCCTTGCTGGCACAAAGGGCAACGCTGGGTCGACCAGGATCACCCCGGAGACGGTTTCGGCCGATGCGCTCGCCTCCAGGAGTGAGATCATTCCGCCCATCGAGTTGCACATGAGAATCGCCGGGGTAGTGGTGACGCGCTCGATAAAACGGTGCAGCAAATGTCTGTTGGCCTGCACAGTCGTGCGTCGGCCAAGGGACCGAGTGAGCCCGTGGCCTGCTAGGTCCACAGCGAGCACATGGCACCTGGATGTCAGCAGCGGCGCGACGGCCGACCAGTTCACGGCTGAGCCCACGAGGCCATGCACACACACGATCACCGGCCCGCGGCTCGGCCCGCCGAAGTCGAGATAGTGCACGGGACCATCGATGTCAACCCAGCCCTCCGCGCCGTATCTGGCGCCGCCAGGGTCAGCGCCCGCAGCGTCTGATGCCAGCGAAGCCGGTTCGCAGGTCACGGAGTGTCGCCAGCCCCGCGCCGCAGTACGGCCTCGGCTAGCTCGCGGATCCCCTGCTCGATGCCGCGACCGAGCACTTCGATGTCGGCGGTTGTCGTGTAGTCGCCGGTGACGCCAAACGTCATCTGTCCGCAATAGGTAAAGATAGACACGCCCGTCCGCAGGCTGGTCGCGATAGGAACATAAGGGATGATCTCCACTAGGCGCCGACCAATCCCATAGAGCGGCTGCTGTGGTCCAGGCACGTTAGTCGTGACGGTGACAATCTCGCGCTGGGGCAGGCGGTAGGCCAGCCTGACAGAAAGGGACGCCAACGGGAAAGGCGTGAACTGACCGAGTGCTATCAGCACCTCGCCTACCGACGCCTCCCTCACGGCTTTCAGCTCCGCCATCTCCGCCCGGATAGCGGCGAACCGGTCCAGCGGATCGCCAAGGTGGACGGGCAGGTTGGCCAGCACCACCGAGAGCCGGTTGTCGTAGAGATTCGCCTCGCCAGGAGCACGCAGCGACACCGGAATAAGCGATCGGACCATGCGCGGTTCTGGGTGCTCACCGCGCGACTGCAGCAGCGTGCGGAAGCCGCTACTGATCGCGGCGAGGACGACATCGTTTACCGTTCCGCCGAGTTCGCGCTTGATCGCCTTGACCTCGTCAAGCGAAGCGCGCGCCCAGGTATACCGGCGCTGGCGGCCGATCGGGCCGCTGAGCGATGACCCCGTGGCCGGCCAGGCAGATGTGGCTAGCTTCGCCACCGCCCGCGCCGTCTCCGCTGCCTGCCCGACGGTCCTACGCGGCCGGGCAAGGGCACCCGCGAGAGCAAGAGCTCCCTTGGCTGGCCGGGCCACCATGTCAACTGCGGCCGATGCCGCCAGCGCCAATCCGGTCGGCTCCGCGGGGACATCCATCGTCTCGACCGCTGGCGTGCGGCGCTCAGGGGTCAGGTCAAAGATCACCCGGTACAGATCAGTGCCGGAGATCCCATCGACCATGCAGTGATGAACCTTCGAAATCAGCGCCCAGCGCCCTGCGCTCAGACCCTCGACCAGCCAGTACTCCCACAGCGGAAAGTCCCGGTCGAGCCGCTGCGCCATCACTCGAGCGATCAGGTTGCTTAGTTGCTCGTCACCGCCAGGCGCTGGCAGGGCAGTTTGACGAAGGTGGTATCGGAGGTTGAAGTTCGGGTCATCGACCCAGACCGGCGGTCCCAGCCGGAACGGTACCGGCCGCAGCTTGCGCCGGTATATCGGCACGAGGGGCAGCCGATCTTCGACAGCCGCGTAGAACTCGTCATAGCTAGGAGCGGGGCCTTCGAATGTCGCAATCGATGCGATCGCGAACGAAGCACGGCGGTCCTCGTCCTCGGCATCCACGAACTGGGCATCCATCGGCTTCAAGCGCTGCATGACGCCCCCATCTCCGTGCCACCGAACCGCCGAAGCGGCGGCTCCCCAAGCCGCGCAGACCCTGTCGATGATAGCCGCGGAGAATCCGCCCAGCCTGGGCCCTAAGTCCTGCAAGTCGGCTAAACGTCCTGGGCTAGAGGGATTGGGAATCACTCCCGATGAGCGGCAGCTACAACAAGGCGGTGCTTCGGGTCCTGTGCCGCCGCTCTTGAATCCCAGAGACCACACCATGCCAGCCCGCCGTGCAGCGGCCGCGACGACCACCAGGCCGGATGCGTCAGCAATAGACAAACGGCCAGGCCGACTGGTCGTTGCTGAGTGACCTTTTGGCCCCACTGCCATGACCTATGGCCATGGCAGTGAGCATCAGGCAGGTGAGGATTACTAGGAGAGCGCCGGCCAGATCCTGATCGAGTCGAGTGGGTGCGACAGTATGCGGATCTTGAAGAGCGTCGCCGCCACTGCCGCGGCGGTGGCATTGGCTGACCGAATGACGCCTCAGCGCTCGTCACCGGAGTGATGTCCCCGTTGCCAAGGAGGTCGCGCGAGTGAACGCGGTAGTTCGGGATGTGATGACACGTCGGGTCGTCTCTGTACGCGAGGACGCATCGTTCAAGGAGATGGCCGACATGCTTCGGCGTACTCGGATTAGCGCGTTCCCGGTCATCGACAGGGTCAACCGGGTAATCGGGGTCGTCTCGGAGGCGGATTTGCTGGTCAAGGAGGCGGTGCAGGTCGCTGGCACTAGCATCGTTGCGGCGCTGCGGCATGTGGGCGAGGACAACAAGGCCAACGGGGTCACAGCCGCTGATCTGATGACCGGCCCCGCGGTTACCATCGCGCCGGAAGCTTCGGTCGCGGATGCCGCCAGGATTATGTATGACCGGCGCATCAAGCGGCTGCCGGTCGTGGACCCAGCCGGACGGCTCCTCGGGATTATCAGCCGCGTCGATGTCCTGGCCGTCTTCAGCCGCCCAGATGACGAAATCCGCGACGAGATAGCGCACCGGGTGCTGCCAACCACCACTGGAAGCAAGCCCGCGGACTTCGAGGTAACGGTTAGCGATGGCATCGTAACCATCTCGGGTCCGCCGCAAAGCGAGGCGGCCGCCCGAGCTCTCCTTGACGGGGTTCGTCATGTCCAGGGCGTAGTCGCCGTGCGAGATCGAGTCAGCTGACGCGATCCGAGTTGGCGATCTTCGGTCGTCGCAGACCCGCCCGCCTGCGACGGCGACGTTGGCCGCAGTACTTGCCCGGACTTGTGGCGCCAGCCAGGGACTTCCGCCCCTGTCGTCCAACAGGGGCGCCGCCAAGGCTGGCAGCGTTCCGATCAGGCTGGAGGTGCGCCCATGCGCAATAAGGCGTCGACGCCACGTGTGCTTCGGGCGCTTGCAGGTGAAGCAGTAGAGGTACGCGCGACCCCCTACGGGTCGGTGGGAACCATTCTGGAAAGCGACAGCACCGAGGTGGTGTGGGTCTGCAAGGAAGATGAGGACATCGATCCGGACTGGTTCTCTCAGCGCCACACCGACGTGCTGTGCGTTGTCACTGGGCAACTACGAGTGGAGTTCCAGGCGGAGCCGAGCACGCTGCTGACCCTTCAGCGGGGTGACGTGCTGGTCCTGCCGCCGCGCACGGCGTGCCGCGCTCACCGCTGGCCCAGGGACTCCAAGCAGGCGGTCGTATTCCTAGCGGTCACTGCGCGAGCGACTGCGGCGCGCCAGGAACCGCCTGACCGGTACGTCGAAGACGAGTCGACTGACCGGCCAACTGGCTCGCACTGACTGCGCTCCAGAACCAGCAAGCGCAGGAGTCTTGACACGGTCCGTGGCACCGGGTGCTTCGCCACCCGGTCGGGCCTCTGGCCTCCGCAAAATGTGACCTCAGTACGTGCCGCATTGGGCAACGTGCGCGCGATGTTGGCGGAACTCACGGTAGTCAGCTGCACCAGCCAAGCGCCCCTGCGGACAGTTGCACCCTTGCGCCGCCATACAGCGGGGAGCTAACACAACTGGCTCCAGGGCCGACTCCTACGCGACACGGCCGCGAGATCGGGATGGTGTCGGCTGGCGATGCTTAGGGATGGCAGGTTCGAGCCTGCGGACGCCGGTCTGCCCATTGTCTCCCGCATCACAACGGAAGCGCGACTTCAGCCGTACGCAGGCTCGTGTCTGGCGTGGCTTAGCTCTCCCGGCCATCGGGACGGGGCCTCGCGAACCAGAAGTAGCCAACGGCGAACGCAAGGACGATTGCGATGTTTGCTATCAGCCGCTCAGTGAAGTGGTGCCTGAAGAAAACGATGTCGACGCAGACCACGGCGGCAATCATCGCGAGCAGATAGA
>JASHOE010000326.1 GCA_030041275.1 Streptosporangiaceae bacterium | reverse complement strand
CCAGAGCAGGTCGGGGTTGCTGGAGAGGTCCACGTTGATGGCCGAGGCCCGGTCGGCGCCCGATGCGACGACAATCTCGGCCCCCATCAGGCTGTCGCAGGCCATGCCGAGGTAGCGGGTGAGGAAGCCGAAGCCGCCGCCGAGCGTCGCACCGGACAGGCCCACGCTGCCCTCCGATCCGGTCGTCACCGCCAGGTTCTGCTTCGCGAGCGTGGTCACCGCCTCCAGCTGGGTGAGCCCGGCGCCGACCGTCGCGGTCAGGGAGGCGGCGTCGATGCGGGCCGACTTCAGCTCGCTGACGTCGATCACGATTCCGTTGTCCACGTTCGACCAGCCCTCGAGCTGGTGACGGCCGCTGCGCACCCGCAGCGAGACGTTGTTCTGCCGCGCCCAGGTGAGGGCGTTGACCACGTCCTGGGTCTCCTGGGCAAAGACGATGACCAGCGGGTAGTGCACGAAAAGCTCGTCCCAGCCGAGGCTGGCACTCGCGTAACCCGGGTCCTGGGGGCGGACGATGCGCCCGGTTAACTGGGCAGGCGGGCTCGTCGCGGTGCTTGCGCCGGAGGACGATCCCGAGGCGCTGGCCGCAGCGCCCGAGGCGCTTGCGGCCGCAGCGCCCGGAAGAACGACCGCGCCGGCGCCAGCAGCCGCTGTCACCTTGAGCAGGTTCCGGCGGGAAAGGTCGTCCATCGTCCGTGGCCTCTCGATCGGGTTGCGTCGAAGCGAGCACTCTGCGTGATCAAATGTTGCACAGAGTAATAACAGCGCGTTCAAGGGCCCGTCAAGCCCGTTCGATCAATGGCCGGCGCGATCAGCGACCGGGGCCGCGCGGGGAGATGGCCCCGGACATCATGCAGCCCCGAGCACGTCAGCTGGGGGGCTGGGCCGCGCGCGTGGGCAGGCCGACTGCCTTCCATGCCTGGAAGCCGCCGTCAAGGTCGGTCGCCTGGCTCAGGCCAATTCGCCGCAGCGTGGCCGCGGCAAGGGTGGAGGCATAGCCTTCCGAGCACATGACGATGATCTGCGCGTCGGGCCGGGCGAGCGCGGGGATGCGCGCCTCGCTGCGCGGGTCCAGCCGCCACTCCAGCACATTGCGGCCGATGATGATCGCCCCTGGGACCTCCCCCTCGTCCATCCGCTGCTCCAGGGGCCGGATGTCGACGAGGACGGCTCCGTCGGTGAGGACCGCGAACGCCGCTTCCGGGCGCAGCGGGGCCAGGCCGCCGCGCGCCTCGGCCAGCAACTCGTCAATGCTCGGTGCGTCCGTCGGCAGCGAATCCGAGGTCAGCCTGGCGGCCGACGCCGACGCGGTCGCGAGGGCGGTGCCGGCGCCGCCGCGGCCCCGCGCGCCCTCCGGCCCGTCGACTGCGGCGGTCTCTCTCGCAATCAGACCGTAGTCGGTGGCGGTGTAGTACGTCATCGCCATCAGCGGCGGCGAGTACGCATGAATGCTCGTCGCGGGCCCGCCGCCACCATGCGCGACGTCGTGGACATGTGCCGGACCGAACGCCACCGCTTCGCCGCCCAGCAGGCTCCTGCGGGCGATCCGCCGGCCGTTCGGGGACCGGTACTGCTCAACCAGGCAGCCCTCGGCCACGGCGAACGACCCCGACGATCCGCCGTGGTCATGCCAGTCGGTGTCCTGGCCGCGCTCCCAGGCCAGCAGCCAGACATCGCAGGAGTTGGACCGGTGCAAGGGGAGATACCAGCGCACGTCCGGGTCCCGGACGACCAGGTCCGCCCAGAGGGTACGGCGGGCCGCCAGGCCAGACGTGACCGCGCGCAGCTGAGCGGGCGTAAGCCGCCCCGTCGGGGGGACCAGGCCGTCGAGCACCTCGGCGACCACCTGCTGACGCTCGGGGGTGACACCCCAGCCGGGCTGCAGCCCTGATCCGATCTGCCCTTGCTGATGGACGACCCCGCTCGTTGTGCTCGAGACAGCTGACACGCGACCTCCCTGGTGGCAATAGCCATCATCATGTAGCAGGAGGCACTCATGCCGCCAGCGCCAGGAACGGCTCGTGCCAGGCTGGCGGAGCCCGATGTCCTGGTTGACGAACGCGGCGCCAGCGCCAGAGCCGCTGAGAGCATTGAGAGGCGGGGTGACGATGGATCTGTCTGCTCTCATCGCGCCGCCCGCTGCCGTGCGGTCGGTCGCCGGCTGGCGATGAGTCGTCCCGCAAGGCGACCCGAAATACGTCGTGCCTGGTGAAGCGCTCGCCCGCGTGGCTGGCACCCGTCGGGGACCGTGCTAGCCGTACCTCAGAATCCGGGTGCGGCCACGGTCGAATTCTCGCTCACCGGGGGTCAGGATCGAGATGCAGGCGGCCGGACTAGCCGGCGCCGATGAGGACAGGAGGCATCCCGATGCGCAAGCCAACCGGACGGCCTGGACGCCGGCAAGGCGACGAGACCATGCAGCCACCGACCAGGCCAGCTCCGTGGATCGCCCGCAGCGTCTCCACGGAGTTTGGCCGGCGTCATGTCAAGGGCGTGGCGATCACACGTCTGCTTGTTGCTATTGCAGCGGTGACCCTGGGATCCATCTTCTGCGTTTCCGGGCAGTGGTGGGGAGCGCTCCTGTTTGTTCCGGCCGCACTGAACCTCTGGTTCGCCTACCTGATGCCAAGCTGGAAGCGGGCTCTCGATGCTGAGAGTGCCCAGCCCTAATCCGGACGGCCTGAGCGCCAGTAAGGCGACGAAACCATGCAGCCACCGACCAGGCCAGCTCCGTGGATCGCCCGCAGCGTCTCCACGGAGTTTGGCCGGCGTCATGTCAAGGGCGTGGCGATCACACGTCTGCTTGTTGCCATAGCAGCCGTGACCCTGGGGTCCATCTTCTGCGTTTCCGGGCAGTGGTGGGGAGCGCTCCTGTTCGCTCCGGCCGCACTGAACCTCTGGTTCGCCTACCTGATGCCA
>JASHOE010000047.1 GCA_030041275.1 Streptosporangiaceae bacterium | reverse complement strand
GGGTTTCCCTCGCCGGGGCAGGTGAGGGGAGCCCCAGTCGTGCAGAGCACAGCGCTGCAGGAAACCGCTGCGCGGGACCAGGCCGCGGCATCGGATTCGCGAGAACAAGCCGGGCAGGAATCAGCCATGCGGGTCGCCGAGGAACGTAAGCCGCTCAGGGTGGCCCTGCTCGGCTGCGGCAACGTCGGGTCGCAGGTCTTCAGGCTGCTGACCGAGCAGTCGGCGGACCTGAAGGCGAGGGCCGGCGCGCCGCTGGAGATCGCCGGCGTGGCCGTCCGCGACCCCGGCAGGCCGAGGGACGTGCCGATCCGCGCGGACCTCCTGACCACCGACGGCTTGGCGCTGGTCACGCGCCCCGACGTGGACATCGTGATCGAGCTCATCGGCGGCATGGAGCCGGCCCGGACGCTCATCCTGGCCGCGCTCAACGCCGGCAAGTCCGTGGTGACCGCCAACAAGGCGCTCGTCGCCGTCGACCGGGCTATGCTGCACAAGACCGCCAGCCTGGGCGGCGCGGACCTGTACTACGAGGCGGCGGTGGCTGGCGCCATCCCGCTGCTGCGGCCGCTGCGCGAGTCGCTGGCCGGCGACGCGGTCAAGCGGGTGCTCGGGATCGTGAACGGCACCACGAACTTCATCCTGGACCGGATGGACACCTCCGGCGAGGACTTCAGCGCCGCGCTCGCCGAGGCGCAGGCGCTCGGGTACGCGGAGGCCGACCCGACCGCCGACGTGGCCGGATTCGACGCGGCCGCCAAGGCGGCGATCCTGGCCAGCATCGCCTTCCACACCGAGGTCACCGCCGACGACGTGTACCGAGAGGGCATCCTGTCGGTGACGAGCGCGGACATCGCGAGCGCCCGGTCGCTGGGCTGCGTCGTCAAGCTGCTGGCAATCTGCGAGCGTGCGAACGGCGGCATCTCGGCGCGGGTGCACCCGGCGATGATTCCGCGGACCCACCCGCTCGCGGCGGTGCGGGAGGCCTACAACGCCGTGTTCGTCGAGGCGGAGTCCGCAGGTCGGCTGATGTTCTACGGCGCCGGTGCAGGCGGCCAGCCCACCGCGAGCGCCGTTCTCGGGGACACCGTGGCGATCGCCAGGAACCTGCTCGCGGGACTGCGCGGCCCCGACTCCAGCAGCTACGCCCAGCTGCCGCTCATCCCGATCGGCGAGGCGCGCACCAGCTATTACGTGCAGCTCGACGTCCTCGACCGGCCCGGCGTGCTGGCGCCGGTCGCCGACGCCTTCGCCCAGCAGGGCGTGTCGATCAAGGCGGTCCGGCAGGAAGGCCGGGGCGAGGACGCAAACCTCATCATCATGACGCACGCCGCCAGGGAGGCGGCGCTCGCCAAGACGGTCGCTGCCCTCGGTGCCATGGAGGCCGTGCGCAACGTCGACAGCGTGATGCGGGTCGAGGGCCTGGAGGGGGAGTGACAGCCGGCGTCATCGCCGAGTACCGGGCGCGGCTGCCGGTGCCCGCCGGCGTTCCGGTCGTGTCGCTTGGCGAGGGCGGTACGGCGCTGCTGCCTGCGCCGGTGCTGTCGGAGCTGACCGGATGCTCGGTCTACCTCAAGATCGAGGGCGGCAATCCCACCGGGTCGTTCAAGGACCGTGGCATGACGGTGGCGGTCACCCTCGCCGTCGCGCGCGGCGCGCAGACCGTGATCTGCGCATCGACCGGCAACACCTCCGCCAGCGCTGCCGCGTACGCGGCCAGGGCAGGGCTGGCTTGCGCGGTACTCGTCCCGCGGGGCAATATCGCGCTCGGCAAGCTGGCCCAGGCGCTCGCGCACGGCGCGCAGCTGCTCCAGGTGGACGGGAATTTTGACGACTGCCTGGAACTGGTGCGCAAGCTCGCCGCGGACTACCCGGTCGCGCTGGTCAACTCCATCAACCCGGACCGGCTGGAGGGCCAGAAAACCGCCGCATTCGAGATCGTCGACGCCCTCGGCGACGCGCCGGACGTGCACTGCCTGCCGGTCGGGAACGCCGGAAACATCGCCGCCTACTGGCTCGGCTACACCGAGTACCTCGCCGACGGCAAGGCGACGAAGGCGCCGCGGATGCTGGGCTACCAGGCGGCTGGTGCCGCGCCTATCGTGACCGGCAGGCCGGTGCTCAATCCCGTCACCGTCGCCACGGCGATCCGCATCGGCAACCCGGCGTCCTGGCACCTGGCCGAGGAGGCCAGAGATGAGTCCGGCGGCCTGATCGACTCGGTGACCGACGAGCAGATCCTGGCCGCCTACCGCCTGCTCGCGCGACGGGAGGGCGTGTTCGGCGAGCCGGCCTCTGCAGCCTGCGTGGCCGGCCTGCTGCAATCCAGCGCGAAAGGGCAGGTCGCGCCTGGTTCGGTGGTGGTGTGCACGATCACCGGCCACGGCCTGAAGGATCCTGACACCGCGGTCGCGGGCGCGCAGCCGCCGGCCACCATCGGCGTCGACGTCGAGGTCGCGGCGAAGGCGCTGAACCTGCGATGACGAGCTGGCCCGGTCAGCCCGTCACCGTCATCGCGCCCGCGACCAGCGCCAATCTCGGGCCTGGCTTCGACGCGCTCGGCCTCGCCCTCAGCCTGCACGACACGGTCCTGGCCAGGGTGACGGAGTCGGGCGTCGAGGTGCAGGTGACCGGCGTCGGCGGCGGACAGACCTGGCGGCCCGAGCAGCACCTCGTCATCCGCGCGATGCGAGCGGCGTTCGCGGCAACCGGCGGCCAGCCGGCCGGCCTCGCGATTTCATGCCGGAACGAGGTGCCTCAGGGCTTCGGCCTCGGCTCGTCAGCGGCGGCCATCGTGACGGGCCTGCTGGCCGCCAGGGCGCTCGCAGCGGCCAGGGAGTCCGCTGCTGATCCCGCGGACCTGCTGCCGGCGGCCGACGTGCTGCGGCTGGCGTGCGAGATCGAAGGACATCCCGACAACGTGGCGGCGTGCCTGTTCGGCGGTCTGACGATCGCGTTCGGCGCCGAGGCGGGACCCGAGATTGCCCAGCTGGTGCCGCTGGCCGGTCTCGTACCGGTGGTGTGCGTGCCTGCCGTACCGGTCGCGACCAAGACGGCGCGCAAGGCGCTGCCGGCTCGGGTGCCGCACGCCGACGCCACGGCGAACTCGGCTCGGACCGCACTGCTGATCGCGGCGCTCACCGGTCGGCCCGACCTGCTGCTGCCCGGCACCGAGGACTTCTTGCACCAGCGTTACCGGGCGGCCGCCATGCCCGCCACCGCCGCCCTGGTCGCGGCGTTGCGCAAGGCAGGCATCCCGGCAGCCGTGTCGGGTGCCGGTCCGTCGGTGCTGGCGCTGACTGTCGATGGCGAGGCCGGCGATGCTGGCGAGGTGGCGCGGATCGCGGCGGCGGCAGCCTCGTCCTGGCGGGTGCTGCCGTTGCGGGTGGATGTCGAGGGCGCACGCCTGGCCAGCAACTGATGGCTCGCTGACTGGACCAGGCGTATGAGCCATGCAGCGCGGTTTTAGGTGACGGCGGTGGCTCCGGCGCCGCCGACAGCCTGGCCGCCGAGGCTGACCCAGCGCGGAGTGTTCGAGAGGACCCAGACGGCGTGGTTGGTGCCTTCGACCACGGGCTCGAAATCGCCGGCCGGTGTAGCGAGCGCCGGGGTGCCGATCAGCGAGCCCGCTGGATAGTTGCCCCCGAATATGGGCGACCAGCCGTTGAACTGGGTGTACTCCGACTCCCAGATGTTGTGGTCGGAGCCCTCGCAGCCGAACCACGTTATGAGGGGCGGGATCCCGTTCGACAGGAGTCCGCTTTGTGGCGGCGCGGCCGCGGTGGGCTGCCCGGTGCAGGCCCAGGGCATCTCCGTGTAGCCAGTGGTCAGTGTCCGGGTGTAGATCCGCCCGGTGGTACCGAGGACGAAGAACGTGACCGTGGCATCGACCGGCGCGACGGCCGGCCCGGCTCTCAGCACGCCGCCCAGATCCGTCCAACTGGTCGTGATCGTGGGCGGCAGCCCGTTGGGCTGCAGGGTGACGCTGTTCTCCCATAGCGCGTTGTCGGTGCCTCTGCAGGCCACCGTCAGGGTGAAGGGTCCGGTGACGGGCGTGCCGGTGATAGCCGCGCCGGGAGCGCCGACGCAGCGGCCGGTCGGGCTGAGGAGCTGCCAGCCCGCGGTCACCGAGCGGATGAAAAGCTGCCCGGTGGTGCCGGTAGCGATGAACACCGGCGCCACCGGCGGTTCAGGCTCGCTGCAGCACGTGGTCGGCGGCGCGGCGACCGCGGGCGGCGCGATGATCTTCCCGCCGAGCGGCTGCCAGCCAGGAGCCAGCTGCGGTGCCTGCGCCCACAGCTGGCCGTCGGTGCCCTCGACGCCGATCGCGTCCCCCTCGTTCACGTTCAGCGTGAAGGCCTGCGTCGCGGTGCCCGCGCTGTTGCTCGCGGTGATGGTGAAGTCGTGCACGCCCTCCGAGCCTTCCGCTGGCATACCCGCGAGCGAACCTGCTGAGCTCAGCTCTACGCCGGGAGGCAGCGTGCCAGTCGCGCTGAACGTGCAGGCTGGGGTGCAGGTGGCGGTGATAGTTACACCGTTGCTCTGCTCGGTCAGGAACGTCGCGGTCGGCGCAGAGGTAAACACAGGCGCCTGGGTCGCAGCCGCGGCCGCGCTTCCCGCGCCAGTGGTCATGGCTAGCAGCAACGCCGCAGCGCTGAGTGCGGCTGTAAGGATTGCGCCGGTCGGCCGGAGCCGCAGCCCTAAACGACGTGACTGGTGCATAGCGCCCTCGTTTGCACGCTGATGTGACTGAATTCAGATAATCACGTATCTGTCCCACCCGTGGCAATATCGGACTGCCCTTGTTTCCCATCGGGATCGGGACGTTTTCCCGCCTTACCTAGTGCCTGGTTCGTGCTGTTCGACGAGGGCGCTGGCGCACGCGTGGCACGATGAGGCCATGCGCGCCCAGAGCTTCCGCGTACAGGTCACGGCAGACACCAGGGGCCACGCCGTGATCACCATGCCCTTCGACCCGGACGAGTTGTGGGGAGCCAAGGCTGTGCACCACGTGCATGGCACGGTCAACGGCTGCCGGGTGCGGGTTACCCTCGCGCCTGGCGACACCGGGTGGGCGTTCACGCTCGCGCCGGGCAGGATCCTCGCGACGGGCGCCTCCGTCGGCTCCGAAGTGTTCGTGGAGCTGGCGCCCGAGGGCCCGCAGCGCGGTGATCTTGCTGATGACATCGCCGGGGCACTGGCTGCCAATCCGGCCGCCGGGGCCTTCTTCGACACGCTCGCGCAGTTCTACCGCAGGGCGTATCTCCGTTACATCGATGCCACGACCCGCCGGCCAGACGTCCGCGCGGCGCGCATCGAAGAGGTCATCGGCCTGCTGGCGAACGGCTGCAAGGAACGGCCACGATCGTGAGCACGCTGGGTGCCGTCATCTGACCGCACCCAGCGCGGCACTGATCGTGGCGATGATCACCCCGCCGAGCGTCACGGAGACGAACGAGCTGAGGAATCGGGTGCCGAAGAACGTCCGGCGAATCCATGCCAGCGCCACGAGTTCGCACGCGATCGCCGCGAGCGCCACCAGAACAGCCGACCGGTACTCGGGAATGAGGAACGGCAGCGTGTGCAGGATGCCGCCGAGGAACGTGCCGAGGCCGGTGATCGCGCCGCGCGCTACCGGCCGACCGCGGCCGGTCACGTCGCCGGTGTCGGACAGGCCCTCGGAGAAGGCCATGCTGATGCCAGCGCCGATCGCGGTCGCCAGCCCGGCGACAAACGCGTCGTGCGGCTCGCGAGTGGCGAACGCGACGGCGAAGATCGGGGCCAGTGTCGACAGCGAGCCGTCGATCAGGCCAGTCATGGCCGGCTGCACCCGCTGAAGCAGGAACCACCGCCGGTCGAGGCGCGAGCGCTGTGCAGTCATCGCGCTACCTCCCCGCCAGGTCGGCGCGACGAGTGCGGATCGTGGCGATCGCGACGAAAAGAGTGAGCACGGCGATCGCGGCCGCGACCAGAAAGGCACGATCGAAGCCGACCCAAAGCGCATGCCGGTACGCCGCCGCCTGCAGCGCGGCCGCCGACTTCGGCGACGCCGCTCGGGCGACGGCGCTCACGTGCGCGCGGGCGCTGTCGGCGAAGACTGTCCACGCCACGGTGCCGAGAACCGCGAGGCCGATCGACCCGCCCACCTGCCGGCCGACGTTCACCAGGCTGGCCGCGGCCCCGGCATCCGCCTGCGGCACTCGCGCCAGGGCGACCAGCTGCACCGGGACAATCAGCAGCCCAAGTGCCACCCCGATGAGCAAGGTCGGGCCGAGCAGCCCGCCCGGGTACGTGCCGTGCTCGGTCATCCGGGATAGCCAGTACAGGCCAGCGGCGCTGGCGGCCGCGCCGGCCAGCAGCATCGGACGCGCCCCAATCCGCGGCACGAGCGCGGCGGCGGCACCGGAGGCCACGAACATGGCCGCGGTCAGCGGCAGGAACGCCAGCCCCGTCCGCAGGGCGGAGTAACCCCAGACGTCCTGCACGAACAGGGTGACAAAGAAGAACACGCCGAAGACCGCGGTACCCACTCCGAGCAAGACCAGGTACGCCCCGAGACGGTCCCGGCTGCGCAGCAGCCGTATCGGCAGCAGGGCGTGGCGACTGCGTGTCTCGATGGCGGCGAACGCGGCGAGCAGGACCGCGCTGGCAGTCAGCGCGGCCAGAACGTTGGCGTCGCCCCAGTGCGACGTTCCATCCGGGCTGGTGGCGGCGTTGGACAGGCCGTACACGAGTCCTGCCACTGCCGTCGTTCCGGTGATAGCGCCCGGAAGGTCGAACCGGCCCCCGCGCTGGCCGGATGCGACCGGCAGCACCGCCGGAGCGGCGAGCGCGACGACGAAGCCGATGGGCACGTTGACGAACAGCACCCACCGCCACGACGCGTACGCGACGAGCAGGCCTCCGGCGATCAGGCCGGCCGCCGCGCCGGCCACGCTCATCGCGGCGTACACGCCCATCGCGCGGCTGCGCTGCCGGCCTTCAGGGAACGTCGTCGCGATCAGCGCGAGAGCCGCGGGTGCGACGATTGCGGCGCCGGCACCCTGAACAGCCCGGGCAGCCAGCAGCCACGCCTGCGAGGTGGCGAACCCGCCCGCGAGGGACGCGGCCGAGAAAATGAGCAGGCCGGTCACGAACATCCGGCGCCGGCCGAGCACGTCACCGGCGCGGCCGCCGAGCAGGAGCAAGCCGCCCAGGGTCAGGGCATAGGCGTTGACTACCCATTCCAGCCCGGTACCGGAGAACCCGAGCGCCGCCTGAATGTGCGGCAGGGCGACGGTGACGATGGTCGCGTCCAGCACAACCATGAGCTGCGCGGTTGCGATGACGAGCAACGCCACCCCGAGGTGGCGGCTCTTGTTCTGTCTGACGGCCTGGCCTGGTGCGGAAAGTGTCGTTGCCATGCCATCGATGCTGTCCGCTGGAGGGCCGCCGGTCGTCCTGCACAGGAACCGACTTCTGCCTGGTCAGCGGGGATGCGGTCGGGCGCCGGACTACCACGCGGGGAGTAGCCCGCATTGCCTCCTGCGGGCGGATGCGCCCGCAGGCAGCACGCGTACGCTCGAAGAATGCTCACAGAACGGGGTCGGCGACGGTTTTACGCGGCGGGATGGCTCATCTCGGCAGGTGTCATGGGCGTGACGTTCCGCTTCTGGCAACTGCACGTGCGCGAGGTCGAGCGGCGCGCGGATGAGGCGGAGCGGACACGAGACGAAGCCGCTCAGCGCCGGGCGATGGAGGAACGGCTGCGGATCGCCCGTGAACTGCATGATTCCCTCACGCACAGCATCTCGGTGATCTGTGTTCAGGCAGGCGTGGCCGCGCACCTGGCCCGTAAGCGCGGCGAGGACGTCCCGTCGGCGCTGCAGGCGATCCAGGACGCGGGCGCGGAGGCGGCGCGGGAACTGCGCACGACCCTCAGCGTGCTGCGTAGTGAGGAAGACGGCGACCGCAGCGGACTTGGCCAGCTTGACAAGCTCGTGTCTCGGGCCGTGGGCGCCGGGCTGCCCGTGACAGTGACAGTGACCGGCCCCGAACGGGCGCTGCCAGCCGCCGTGGACCAGGCCGCCTACCGGATCGTGCAAGAGGCGCTGACCAACGTGAGCCGGCACGCCGGCGAGGCGTGCGTATCGGTGCAGCTGAACTACCTGCCGGACACGTTCTCGGTTCAGGTCGACGATGACGGAGCAGGCATGGGCTCCGGCAATGGCACGGGCGGCAATGGCGCGGGCCTCCGGCCGGCCGGCACCGGACTGGGCCTCATCGGCATGCGAGAGCGCGTGACGGAACTCGGCGGCCGGCTACACGCCGCTCCGCGGGACCGCGGCGGCTTCCAGGTGCGTGCTGACTTTCCGGCGAGGGCGCTGTCTTGATCAGGGTCCTGCTGGCCGACGACCAGCCGCTGATTCGCAGCGGCATCCGGGCGCTGCTCGAGGCGGAAGATGACATCGAGGTGGTCGCCGAGGCTGCCGACGGGCGGCAGGCGGTGACGTTCACCGCCGAGCATCGCCCGGACATCGCGCTCGTGGACATTCAGATGCCGTTCCTTGATGGCATCGAAGCCACCAGGCGCATCGTCGCGGACGATCGGCTGGACAGCGTTCGCGTTGTGATCCTGACCAACTTCGGGCTCGACGAGTACATCTTCCGGGCGCTGCGAGCGGGCGCGAGCGGATTCCTGCTGAAAGACACCGAGCCGGCCGAGCTGCTGCAGGCGCTCCGGGTCGTCATGCGCGGTGACGCGCTGCTGTCTCCTGCTGTTACTCGGCGCCTGGTCAGCGAGTTCGTTGCCAGGCCGCCCGATGCGACTTCCGCAGTCGGGATGGAAACGCTCACGAACAGGGAACGAGAGGTCGTGGCCCTCGTCGCGCACGGCCTGTCCAACGACGAGATCGCCGATGCCATGGTGCTCAGCCCCGCGACCGCCAAGACTCATGTCAGCCGGGCAATGATCAAGCTCGCTGCCCGCGACCGGGCGCAGCTCGTTGTCTTCGCCTACCAGGCGGGCCTCGTCACGCCGCGCGCCACGTCCTGACCCCACGGCAGCGATGCTTCGCCGGCCCGTCCGCTGTCTCACGGGGTAACGCAGCGGTGAACCACGAGCGAGCTGTGCGCGGGAGTCGCGGGAAGTCGCGGTGACACGCATCGACGAGATCCGTTAGACACGCGAACCTTTGAGGCAGGTGGCCGGCAGCCTACGGCCGTCAGACGAGAAGGAGCGGCATGAAAGTTACTCGCCTTCGGGCCCGCAACCGCCGGCTGGCCGTGGCGGCGGCGCTGGCTCCAGCGGGCACCATCGACGCCTCGAACGCCAACACGCCGGGCGAGATCGACCCGACCATCGCTGACTCGGTCGCGCCGACTACCGCGCCGTGGCCGAGGTGAACGCCGCTGGCCGGTTTGAGTTCACCGAGACCAACGCCTTTAGCGGCGACAACGGCCGGGCGGCGATCCTGGACCCGGAGGACGGCCGTGGCGGCACGATCTTCGCGGTGGGCAACGCGGGCAATGGCGCTAACCCCGAGCCGGCTGCCGTGATCGACGGCGCCGGGTCGCAGGTCCTCACGGCGGCCCACGAGCCCGAGGCTGTCCAGAACCCCGGCACCCCGATCCCGTTCGGCAACTTCAGCATCACCGAGCTGGGCGGCTCGGCCGACAAGTCCGGCAAGGACAACAACTACCGGGGTCTGGCCGTGTACGACGGCGTCGTCTACTTCACCAAGGGATCGGGGAGCAACGGCGTCGACACCGTCTACTTCGCCGATCCCAACGGATCGGCCACCGCCACCGACGGCGTGGGCCTGCCATCGAGCTCCGAGGCGCTGCCAAGCGCGTCGAACTGGACCGCCCCGACCTACAGCACCAGCGACGCTGCCCTCGGTCTGACCGCCAAGAACCCCGGCCTGACCCCGACGAACGCCTACATTCTGAAGGCCTTCCCGACCGCCATCGCCAAGAACGCGACGGATGCGTCTGACTACCCCTTCGGCTTGTGGTTCGCGAACCCGACCACGCTGTACGTTGCCGACGAGGGCGCTGGGGACAACAGCTACGACGCCGCGACCAATAGCTACACCGCCGCCGCCACCTCGACGACCGCGGGCCTGCAGAAGTGGTCGTTCAACTCGTCGGCCGGTGAGTGGCAACTGGACTACGTGCTCCAGACGGGCCTCGATCTTGGCACGCCCTACCACGTCGCGCCCGACGCCAAGGGCGACCAGTATCCGACCGGGCTGAACAACACCGACTCCGGCACCGGCCTGCCGTGGGCCCCGGCCACTGACGGCCTGCGCGGCCTGACCGGCCGGGTCAACCGGAACGGGACGGTGTCGCTGTGGGCCGACACCTCGACGGTGAGCGGTTCAGGCGACCAGGGCGCCGACCCGAACAAGCTGGTCGAGATTACCGACAACCTGACCGCCACCACGGCCAGCCAGGTATCGAACGAGCGGTTCCACACCGTGCTGCAGGCGACCTACGGCCAGGTGGTCCGTGGCGTGGCGTTCACGCCCGGCACCCCGCCGACCGACGGCAACACCACCAGTCCTCACGGGTCATTCCCGCAGGGCCGTACCTCGGGGCTGCCCGCCGGGCGCGAGGAGAACTGACGATCGGCTAGGCAGGCCGGCCCTCGCAGGAGGGCCGGCCTCTGGCCGGGCGGGCACCGGCCGGGTGCTGGTACCGGTAAGCCGCATTGCGGCCCTCATGATGACAGCCCCTGCACTGACTTCTAATCTGGACCTGGCGGATTCCGTAACGAAAACGACAGGCGGTACCGAACCTGATGGACGTGGTGGGGAAAGCCGCCTCGCTCGGCGGCGATCTGGCCGAGTTGCGACACGCGCTGCACCGCGAGCCCGAGGTCGGGCTGCAGCTGCCTGCCACGCAGCAGCGGGTTCTCGGCGCGCTCAGCGGTCTTCCGCTGGAGGTCACCACTGGCAGCTCGCTGACGTCAGTGACCGCCGTGCTACACGGAGCGCGGCCCGGCCGCGTAGTGCTGCTGCGCGGGGACATGGACGCGCTGCAGATCGAGGAGAAATCCGGCGTGCCGTACCGGGCCAGCACCGACGAAGCAATGCATGCCTGCGGGCACGACCTGCACACCGCGATGCTCGTGGGCGCCGCGCAGCTCTTGGCGCAAGCTCGCGACGAGCTGCACGGCAGCGTTGTCTTCATGTTCCAGCCCGGTGAGGAGGCCTGCGACGGCGCAGGTCACATGATCGCCGAGGGGGTTCTGGATGCGGCGGGTGAGCGGCCCATCGCCGCGTACGCGCTGCACGTCATGTCGGCAGGCTGGCCGAACGGCACCTTCGTCAGTCGGCCGGGGCCCATGCTGGCGGCGTCTGATGCCCTGGGCGTACGCGTGCGCGGGGTCGGCGGCCACGGATCCGCGCCGCACCTGGCCCGCGACCCCGTGATCGCCGCTTGCGAGATGGCGCTGGCGCTGCAGACGTACATGACGCGCAGCGTCGACCCGCTGGAACCAGCCGTCCTCACCGTGGGCTCGTTCCACGCCGGAACCCGGCGCAACGTCATTCCCGAGACAGCGAGCTTCGACGCGACAGTCCGCACCTTCTCCCAGGAAGTCCGGGACAGGGTGGCCAGGGAGACCGTCCGAGTATGCGAAGGCATCGCGGCGGCACACGGTCTCGAGGTGGACGCCATCTATAGCCAGGAATACCCCGTTACCGTCAACGACGAGGGTGAGGCTGCCTTCGCGGCCGAGACCGTCGCGGCGCTGTTCGGCAGCGGCGCCTTCACGCCGATGCCCCGGCCGGTGACCGGCGCCGAGGACTTCTCCCGTGTCCTCGCCGAGGTACCCGGCGCCATGGTGTTCCTCGGGGCGACGCCGCCCGGCGAGGACTACGTGGCCGCGCCGTTCAATCACTCCCAGTACGCCACGTTCGACGACGGGGTGCTCAGCGCTGGCGCCGCGCTGTACGCCGGGCTGGCGCTGCGCCGGCTGGCCGCAGCAGACGACACTGAGGACAGCCAGGGCAGGTCTGCATGAGCGAGGTGATCGCGGAGCCGGCCGTCATGACCCCGGCGGATATTGCCCGGCTGCGGCAGGTTGGCAATCCTAGGGTGTCGCCCGGCGGAGGCGCGGTCGCGTTCACGGTGACCGACGCCGACATGAAGGGGAACCGGTATGCCCGCCGGATCTGGCTCGCGCAGATCGGCGAAGCCGGCCCAGGCCCGCGGCCGTTTACGGGGCCGGGATCTGAGGTGCTGCCGCGATGGTCGCCAGACGGCTCGCGGCTGGCGTTCGCCGCGATCGGCGACGACGGCCGGTCCCAGATCTGTGTTCTGCCGGTTGCTGGCGGCGGCGAGCGGTTCGTCGTGTGCTCGGCAGCAGCACCGGTCACTGAGCTCGAGTGGGCGCCCGACGCCAGCGCGCTCGCGTTCACCGCGCGCGACCCCGACCCCGGCCAGTACGGCGGCGGCGAGGAGAAGCGCCGCGACCAGGACATGCCGCCGCGGCGGATCAGTCGCCTGCTGTTCCGCTTCAACGGCGCAGGCTGGACCGCGGACCGCCCCAGCCGGGTGTTCGTCGTGCCCGCGGACGGATCTGCCCCGCCGCGCGCGGTCACCCCTGGGCCGTTCGAGGCGGCTGGGCTGGCGTGGGCACCCGACTCCCGCTCGCTCGCGTTCACGTCCGGGCGCGACGAGGACTGGGACCTTAACCTCGCCGCCGATATTTGGGTCGCGTCAGCGGACGGCACGAATCCGCCGCAGCGCGTCACCAGCGGCGGCGCGGGCTACTCGCTGCCAGCGTGGTCGCTGGCCGGTGACCGGATAGCCTGCTACGTCAATCCCACCCCGCTGGAAAGCCCGCGGAACCGTCAGGTTGCGGTCGTCGACGTCGCGTCCGGCAAAGAGCAGATCCTGACAGCCAGGCTGGACCGGAACTGCGCCTCGCTCGGCATCGCAGTGTCGCCCACGTGGATCGGCGACGACGTGTTGTTCGCCGTCGAGGACCGCGGCAACGTGCACCTGTACCGGGCGCATGCCGACGGTTCCGGATCGCCGTCGCAAGTCGCTGGCGGTGACCGGTGGATTAGCGAATGGGACTGGGCGGGCGGCACGCTCGCGTTCGTTGCCAGCTCACCGCTCACGACTGGCGAGCTTGCCACGGCGGATCTGCCGGCTGACGGCGCGGTCGCCAGCACTGAGCGACAGCTGACGCAGCTGACCAGGCCGTTCTCTGACGCTTTCACGCTGGTTTCTCCTGAGCGCTTCACCGCGATTTCCGCGGATGGCAGTGAAGTCGAGTGCTGGGTCATGGCACCGGTCGGCGTGACGCCTGGCGCGCGTTACCCCGCGTTGCTCAATGTGCACGGCGGCCCGTTCACGCAGTACGGCAATCGGTTCGTCGACGAATTCCAGTTGCAGACCGCTGCCGGGTTTGGCGTTGTCTATTGCAACCCGCGGGGCAGCGCCGGGTACAGCGAGCAATGGGGCAGGGCGATCCGCGGGCCTGAGTGCGCACACGATCCGGGCACTGGCTGGGGCAGTGTGGACTTCGCGGATGTGATGGCGTGCCTGGAGACCGCGTGCGAGAGCTTCAGCTGGATCGACTCGGACCGGGTCGGCATCCTCGGCGGCTCCTATGGCGGGTTCATGACGTCCTGGGCGATCGGCCACACGAGCCGGTTCCGCGCTGCCTGCTCCGAGCGCGCCTGCAACAACCTGCTCACGATGGAGCACAGCGCGGACATCGCCGGGTTCATCCGGAGCTACGTCGGTCCGGACCACCTCGCCGACCCGGCCGCCTACCTGCGTCACTCGCCCGTGAGCTATGTCCGCGAGATGACGACGCCGCTGCTCATCTTGCACTCCGAGGACGACCTGCGCTGTCCGATAAGCCAGGCCGAGGAGCTGTTCGTCGCGCTGCGGCTGCTCGGCCGCGACCCGGTGATGTACCGCTTTCCCGGTGAGAATCACGAGCTCAGCCGGTCGGGCTCGCCCCGGCACAGGATCACCCGGGCGGAGCTGATCCTGGACTGGTTCCGACACCACCTCGGTGGCGAGGTGACGGCGGCCGGTCACCAGTAAGCGCCTGAGCGCTGGTAGCCGGCCGTCGTGTTGTTGGGGCCCGGCGACGTGCCGCCCGAGTCTGGACCTTGGCCCGCCGCTGGCTGCATCGAGCTGAGCGCCGGAGGTGTACCTAGCACGCGTGGAGGGCAGCCTTCGGCTTGGCTGACGCTGCGGGCGCGCGCCGATCTGGTGGCTGCCGAATCGCTAGCGGTCGGCCGTTCTTCGTTTCGAGGGAACCTGATGCAACGTGCGGATCAACGGGCCGGCCAGAGGTCAGCGCTTCACCTAACGGCAAATCTGTTTGCTGTCGCCTTCGGACTGGCCGGCCTGGCCCAGGCGTGGGCCGCGGTGACCAAGCTGGCCGGCGCCTCGGACTGGCCCGGCAACGTGTTCTGGATAGTCGCGACCGTGACCTGGCTGGTCACGCTCGCCGCTTACCTGGTCAACGTCGCCGCGCAGCATCGCTGGAAGACCGAGCTGTCCGATCCGACATTCGGGCCGTTCACCGTGCTGATCGTTATCATTCCCATGCTTCTCGGCGCCCGGCTGGCTGAAGATGCCAGAGGCGCAGGAGAGCTCGTGTTCTGGTGCAGCGCCATCCTGGTGGTGCTCGTCGGTGCCTGGATCACCGCGGACTGGATCACGGTCGGCGGCGCCATCCGGCAATGGCACCCCGGCTACTACCTGCCCACGGCCGCTGGCGGCCTGATAGCTGCGGGCGCGAGTGCCGCGCTGGGCTTCACCACCTTGTCCCGCGTGCTGTTCGGCCTGGGCATCACGTCCTTCGCGGTGCTCACGTCGATAATCTCGCTACGGCTTTACGTGCTGCCGACCTTGCCGCCGCCGCTGCTGCCCACGATCGCGATCGAACTCGCGCCACCGGTGGTAGCAGGTAGCTCATGGTTTGCCATCAATGGCGGGAAGGCGGACACGCCAGCGGCCGTCTTCGGCGGCTTGTCGTTGCTGATGCTGCTGATCCAGGTGAAGCTGATCCCGTTGTACAGGCGGGCTCAGTTTGGGCCGGGTTTCTGGGCGTTCTCGTTCCCTTTCGCGGCTGCCGTCACCTATGGCGTCCACTGGCTGACCGTTGAGCACGTGCAGAGCGGGGCGGCCCTCGGATACGCCCTCGTGGGACTGCTCACCACCGGTTTCGTGCTGCTCGCGGCGCGGACGACCACCGGCCTCATCGATGGCACGTTCTTGCCGCGGGTTGCAGCCGCTGATCAAGCCCCGCGGTCAACCGGCGCCGTCGTTCGCCGGGTATGCCGGCGTATCGCGCCAGAATCGCACCGGGTCATGCGCCAGTGCTATCACAGGCGAGAGGTGAGCTCCGTCACGATGTCCGCAGCTGACTGTGACTGGCGCACGAGCGCAACGTCCTGTCCGGCCCACATTGAGAGCGCTTCGATGTCACCGGTCGTCCCGGCCATGGGCGGCGCTGGCTCGTAGCGAACAATTTCCTCGCCCGAAGCGAAGTGCGCGACCACGTCACCCGCGCCTGGCCGCTGCGCGAGTGGCGGGCGGCCCGCCGCCTCCCACGCCCGGGCCGTTGAGTTGCGCAGGGCCCGGTGCGGAGAATCCGGCCAGCCGACCTCGTAAAGGTTGGCGTACAACTGCGCATCGGTCTCGGCGGCCTCGATCAGGCGGCGCCGGTAGTCCTCGTGGATCGGCATCTCCTCGGCCATGAGGAACCGCGTTCCCAGCCATGCCGCCTGGGCGCCGAGGGCGAGCACCGCGGCGACGCCGCGAGCGTCACCGATCCCGCCAGCGGCAATCACCGGGACCGGTGCCACCGCGTCGACGACGGCGGGCACCAGCGGCAGTGTCGCGACTCTTCCCCAGACGTGCCCGCCGGCTTCCCAGCCCTGCGCGACGACCACGTCCACACCGGACGCGACTGCCCGCCGCGCCTCCTCGGCGCTGCCGACCGTGTGCATGACGAGGCCCCCGGCCTTGTGCACAGGTTCGATGTATCCGCTGGGATCCCCCCACATGAACGAGGCGATCCGCAGGCCCGCGTCGAGGGCTCGGTCAAGGCCACGGTGATGATCGTCGGTGAGAACGAAGTTGCCGCCAAACGGCCGCGCCGTGAGCGCCGCCGTTTCCCGCACGACGGCTGCGGTGTCATCCGACCAGGTCAGCGTCACCATGCCGAGCGCGCCGGCATTCGAGACCGCCGCGGCGAGCGGCGAAATCGCCGCCATGGGAGCCTGGACGATTGGCTGATCGATGCCGAGCATCTCGCAAACTGGCGTCCGCACCGGTGAGGCCCTTTCCGTTAGCGCCGCAATCGTCGCTCTGTCACTGGTATGACGACGGCGTCGATTCGGGGGACCGGTGGTCCCAGCCGTGAAACTTCGAGTAGTCGCGTGCGTCCCAGGCGTCGCGGAGGCCGGGCGTACTGAGATCCCAGTCGGGGCGGATCTCCGCGGTGGCGGCTCGCAGGTCGTGCCACAGGTCGCAGAACGACGGCCGGCCCCAGAACCAGTAGCCGTTGTAGACACTGTGAATGACCAGGCCGGGCTTGAGCACCAGGGTGTGCGGGACCATCGGGTTGTGCTCGGGGTCGGTGTACTCCTGGATGTCGAGGTCCTGCTGGACGGTCCGTCCGGGATCGGAAAGGAAGGTCCACTGGGCGCCCACCGAGGCGCGGAACTCCTGCAGGGTGTGATGGTCGTCGGTGGCGATGGTGGCGATCTGGGTGTAAGCCACCGCGATCTTGGAATAGTTGGCCGCGAGCTCGAGGTGCTGCTGGTGCTCTTTGGGGCAGTAACTGCCGCGCGCCAGGGTGAGGATGAGCGGGTCGGAGCCCTGAAGCTGACTGAGCGAACGCATCGTGCCGGTGTGGTCGGGGAGAGCGTAGTCGGGGAAGATGCCGCCGGGTGTGATGTCAGGACGCATCGGATTACTGCCCCCCGCAGTTTCGAGTGTCGAACTGCCGTGATAGCTGGCAACTGCGTCACGACGTGCTCGTTCTACCCAGGAGCATCAACGCGACACGCAGAGCGACGGCGGCTGATCTCGACAGAGGATGGTTGCAGGCGCGCTGAGCGGAGCGGCACAGGGGTCTGCTGCGGCTTACGGCAAGGCGCTACACATCCCTGTCGATGGCGCCCGTACCGGGCGGGCGGTAGACGCCCTCGCTGCTCTGCGCTAGGGCAACCACGTCCTGGAACTGCTGCGGGGTGAGTACCTCGTGCACCTGGATGTCCTTGAAGGCGCCCGTCTTGATGGCCGCGGTCATGGCTGCGGCAGCGCTCACAGAGTCGGGCAGGTCGGCGACCACATGGGCGGCGGTGTTCTCAACCTCCCAGTAGATGGACTCCAGCGATCCATGGAAGTGCTCCAGCAAGGCGGCGACAGCCACAGAACGGTCTTCGGGCATCTTGATCATGCGCGCCCATGAGGCGTTGGAATAGGTGAATGTCATGACGAACTTGAGCATCGGTGTCCCCTGATGTCCCTGTATGGGTCCGGCGGTTGCCAGTGCCGTTGTGCGCCCAGCGGTGGCGTCGGGCTTGACAGGGGTCTCCAGCGGCGGTCGGCCATGGCACGGCCGCAGCGATGTACTACTTGCTCCTCACGGCCGTTCGACATCCTCACGGTCCGTTCCCAGGTCAAGATCCACTGCAGCCCAGACCATGGTGGCGGCTCCTTCTGCGGTCATGGGCTTCTACGTCATTGTAGATGAGCAACCACCGCTTCCTTCGGCGAGGCTCACCGTTGTGCCTGTCTCTGCCCAGGGCGAGGGAACCCGGTCCGATCGAAGTTAGTTAGTGCGCTCACTTGACGTCGGCCGGGCGCCAGGCAGAGACTGAGTGAGTGCACTCACTTGTTCAAGATGGCGGTTAACCGATGGGATCAGTGCCCTGGCACGTCGCCAAGGACGCAGGCGCGTCGCTCGCTCTCCGGTCCAGGCTCGGTGCGATCACGCTCGTGCTGCTGTGCGCGGTGCAGTTCCTTGACATCGCCGATAGTGCGATCGTCAACGTCGCGCTGCCGTGGATCCAGCACAGCCTGAATTTCTCCCAGCAGAATCTGCAGTGGGTGGCGAGCGGCTACATCCTGACCTATGGGGGCTTCCTGCTCCTCGGGGGCCGCCTTGCGGACTTGCTTGGGCGGCGCCGGATGCTGCTCGCTGGCGTGGCAGTCTTCGCGGTGGCATCACTGGCCGCCGGGCTGGCATATGAGCCGGGGTTGCTGGTGGGAGCGCGGCTCGTCCAGGGAATCGGTGCCGCGCTGATGGCTCCGGCCGCGCTGTCCGAGCTGACCACCAGCTTCGGTCAGGGCAAGGACCGCAACACCGCGCTCGGAGTCTGGGGCGCGGTCAGCGGGATGGCCGCCGCTGCTGGCGTCTTCCTCGGCGGTGTGTTGTCAGCCGGACCAGGCTGGCGATGGGTGTTTTTCGTGAACCCACCGATCTGCGTCCTGGTGGCTGCGGGCGCGATCGCTCTGCTGGCGGCCGGTCGAGGGACGAGCAGCAGGAGCGTGAGGTTCGACTCGCAGGGCGCAGCGCTGGCGACCGCGGGGATGCTGTTGCTCGTCTACAGCCTGGTGCAGGCACCGATCGTCGGCTGGGGATCAGCCCAGACGGTCGCCACGCTGACCGGATCGGCCGTCCTGCTGGCCGCGTTCGTCGGCAACGAGCTCCGCAGCCGAAACCCGCTGCTCCCGCTCGTCATCCTGCGGGTAAGAGGCCTTGTCGCGGCGGACCTGACTCAGCTGATCGCCTTCTGCGGGTTCTTCTCGCTGTTCTTCTTCGCCACCTTGTACATGCAGGAGGTGCTGGGCTATTCGCCCCTCAAGGCCGGAGTGGCGTACCTGCCGACCACCGCTGGATTCGCCGTCGCCGGGGGCCTGGCATCCCAGCTCGTCACCCGCATCGGCACGCGCCCGGTCGTGGTCGCCGGCTGCCTGATCGCCGCTGCGGGCATCTTCTGGGTGTCCAGAGTGCCACTGCACGGCTCGTATGTTACCGGCCTGCTCCCCGGGTTCCTCGTGATGTCACTTGGCGCCGGCTCAGTCTTTGTCTCGGTCACCGCAGCCGCCAACGCCGGCGTCGCGGCCGACAAGGCCGGCCTGGCTGCGGGGCTGCTGAACTCCTCGCAACAGGTCGGCAGCGCCCTCGGCCTGGCCGTCCTTTCGGCCATTGCCATCACCCGCACCAGGCACCTCATCGCTTCGGGCGCTTCTCACCTGGCGGCCGCCGACGGGGGTTACCGCGTTGCCCTGCTCGTCGGAAGCATGATCATGGCAGCCGCCGCGTTGATCGCCCTGCGCATCGGCAACACCCGCCAGGCAGCCCCGGTGGTCATGGTCAGCACGGACGCGGCGCCACAGCGCGAAGCCGCCGCCGCGCCCACCACGAATGGCGCGACCGGACCGCGACGTCGCTACCGTGAGCAGTGAGATGGCTGACTCGCCACGGCGGAAGACAACTGGCCTCCAGCAGCGACCGGGAAAACGAGAGCGGCTGGTGGCTGCGGCAATCCAGCTCCTGCACCAGCGGGGCATTGAGCGCACGACGCTGGCCGACATCGCCCACCTCGCCGAGGTACCGGCTGGCAACGTCTACTACTACTTCAAGACGAAAGACGACGTCATCGCCGCCGTCGTCGCCGCGCACGCTGAACAAGTCGGCTCGACTCTGGCCGCGATCGAATCGCGATTCAGGTCACCCAAGGCCAGGCTCAAGGCCTTGGTGCAGGAACTGGCCGGCCAGAGCGAGATCGTCGCCCGCTACGGGTGCCCGCTGGGCAGCCTGTGCTCCGAGATCGACAAGCGACTCGACGCCCCCGACTTTGCCGCGGCCACGCTGATGCTCCTGATCATCGACTGGGCCGAAGCGCAATTCCGGGAGCTCGGGCGCGGCACCCAGGCGCGGGAACTCGCAGTCGACCTGCTTGCCGCATACGAGGGAAGTGCTTTGCTCGCAAACACCATGCGCGACCCCGACATTCTGTCCGAGGCGTCCCGCCGCATCGATCGCTGGATCGACGCACAGTCAGCACCCCGGACTGGCAATGCATGATCTCAAGGTCATGAGCCTGATGCCGGCCGTCAGGCAGGTGACTGGTCGTCATCAGGTCTGGTGATGCGCCTGGCGGACGGCGCGCGACGCGGTCGCCGTCGCGGCGTGATCAGCGTCAGGCCGGCGCACCCGGCGGCTGATTGAGGTAGGCGGCGAGGTGCGCGACCCCCTCGTCCTCGATAGAAGCTCGCAGGACGGCGTCCGCGGTCGCGAGCTGATCCGCTGTGACGCGGGCCGCCACTGCACGGTTCAGGTCTGCGATGACCTCGATGATCGCGTCGGCATAGCTGCGGCCGGCGGAGGTGAGGATCACGTTCAGCTTGCGCGCGTCGTTTGCATCGGCCTGCGTGCTGGCGTAACCCCGTTCCTCTAGCCCGCGGACCACCTTGCGCGCGGCCTGCCGGGTCACGCCCAGTGGCACGCCGAGCTCCCCCACCGACGCCGGACCGCGGCGCAGCCGTCGCAGCGTGGCGGCGTCGGTGAGCCGGTAGTCGGCGAACCCTCGGCTCGCTAGCTCAGCCGCCATCCGGTGGACCCAGCTCTGGCGGGCGAGCGCGAGCATGTCGCCGAAGCGATAGAGGTTTGCGTCCGTGGTCACAGGTCGCTACGCTAACAGATATGCAACCAGGTTGCCTACCTTGGCGACGGTGCGGCGGAACCATCGCCGCGGCCGGCGCAGCACTGCTCCTGGCTGCGCTGATCGCGGGCTGCGGCGGAGCAGGAGCGGCGGCAGTCTCGGCGGGCACGCTGCCAGCGGCGGCGGGAACGTCGGGCTGCGGGCATGACGACGCCACCGGGTCGCAGCAGTACACCCTCACGGTGAGGGGACACCGGCGTACGGTGATCGTCCACATCCCGGCGGGCTATACCGGGAAGCGCAAGCTCGCGCTCGTTCTCAACCTGCACGGCAGTGGGAGCACAGCCAGCGCGCAGGAGGCGTTCAGCGGCATGGACACGACTGCCGACGCGGATCACTTCATCGTCGCTTACCCGCAGGCGCTGATCCCGGACGGTACGGGCTACGACTGGAACATCCCCGGAGTGCCTTTGTACAGCGGCAAGTTCCCGCCAGCCAGCGCGCCGAGTGACGTCGCATTCCTGACCACGCTGGTCCGCGATCTCGCAGGCCGGTACTGCGTCGATCTGAGCCGGGTGTACGCGACCGGCATCTCCGGCGGCGGCCGGATGGCAAGCCAGCTTGGCTGCGACGCCAGCAGCGTCTTCGCCGCGATCGCCCCGGTTTCGGGCCTGCGCTATCCGAGTCCGTGCCCGGCTACCCGGCCGGTTCCGGTCATCGCCTTCCACGGCACCGCGGACACCATCGACCCGTTCAACGGGTCCGGCCTCGGCTACTGGACGTATTCAGTGCCCGCGGCTGCTCACATGTGGTCCGGTCACGACGACTGCTCCGCGTCGCGCACCACCGCTCTGCGCGGCTATCGGCTGACCCGCTACACCGGCTGCGCCGACGGCGCGCAAGTCGAGCTGTATGCGCTCATCGGCGAAGGCCACGAGTGGCCCGGCGGCCCTGCGATGCCGAAGGTGATCACAAGTGTGCTCGGCCCGCAGAGCGACGCAGTCAGCGCCAACGCGCTGATGTGGGCCTTCTTCCGAGCCCATGCGCTGAGCTAGCAGCGTGGCGCTAGGGGTGCCCGGCCCAGGAGAGGCGGTGGGGTGCCAGTGCTCATCGCTGGAGGGCGGGTTCGCGACCGTGACTCACGACCGGTGAGCAGCTACACAGGGCGACGGGAATCGCCTCGAATCCCTGCTGCGGCACTGCGGCGAGAGGTAGGGACGCTGCAGACTCCGGCGCGCCAGCTGACACAGCAGCGGCCGGAGCTGGCGCGGCGGCGGGCGGTGTGGCCGCAGCTGCGGCAGCGGGTGCCCGGAGTCGGTCAAGCCGGCTCTTGGATGGCAGCAGGATGAGGGCGAGGAGGGCGCCCGCTCCAAGCAGCGCCGCGGAGATGGTGAACGCCTGGGTGTAGCCGTGCGTGGCGGCGATGGCTGGTGCCAGCGGGCTGGTGTGGTGGGCGACCAGGTAGCTGGCGGCCACGGTCAGCGCGACGGTGCTGAGGGCGGAGGTGCCGATGGAGCCGCCGACCTGCTGCATGGTGTTTACCAGCGCGGAGGCTACGCCGGAGTCTTGGCGGGCGACCCCGAAGGTGGCCATGTTGATCGCCGGGGCAAAGACCATCCCGAAGCCGAGCCCAAGGATGATGAGCGCGGGCAGCACCGAGCTGGCGTAGCTCGACGTCGCGGTGACCTGAGTGAGCAACGCCAGCCCAGCCGCTCCGAGCAGCATCCCGGCCGCGATCAGGTCGCGCGGCCCGATCCGGGGCAGACCGACGATGCTGGCCAGGTTCGACGTGAGCAGGATGCCGGCGATCATCGGCAGGAACAGCAGCCCGGTCGTCAGCGGGCTGTATGCCCTGATCTGCTGCAGGTAGTAGGTGAGGAACAAGAAGGTGCCGAAGAGTGCGACCCCTGATATGCAGAGAGTGAGGTAGCAGCCGCCCCGGGTCCGGTCGATGATGATCCGCAGCGGCAGCAGCGGGTGGCTCGTCCGCTGCTCGACGACGACGAACCCGACGAGCAACACCGGGCCCACGACGAGCGAGCCGACGGTCAGCGCGGACGTCCAGCCGGCCGTTGCGGCGTGGGAGAAACCGAAGACAATCAGGAACAGGCCAGCGCAGGCCAGCGCGGTTCCTGGCCAGTCCAGCCGTGGCGGATTGGCCGGACGGGTACTGCGAATCCAGGCCGCCGCGCCGGCAACGGCGATCACCGCGAACACCAGGTTGACGTACAGGCAATAGCGCCATGACAGGTACTGGGTCAGCAGCCCGCCCAGGATCAGGCCCACCGCGGCGCCACCAGAGGCGACGGACCCGAACACCCCGAACGCCGTCCCCCGCTCGCGCGGATCGCGGAACGTGCTGATCAAGGTGCCCAGGGCCGACGGCGCGAGAATGGCCCCGAAGGCGCCCTGCAGCGCCCTGGCCACGACCAGGACGGCGAACGAGCCCGCCGCGCCGCCGATCGCCGAGGCTACGGCGAACCCGATCAAGCCGACGATGAATACGCGTTTGCGGCTGAACATGTCGCCGATCCGCCCGCCCACCGGTAGCAGGCTGCCGAACGCCAGCGCATACGCCGTCACCACCCACTGCCGGTCGCTGTTCGGAAAGGCCAGCGCGCGCTGGGCAGACGGTAGCGCAATATTCACAATTGTGGCATCCAGCACGACCATCAGCTGGGCGATCGAAACCACTACCAAAATGAGCCAGCGCCGATCATCAGCCGACGTCTGGCGCTGCTGCGTTGCAGCAGACGTCCCCGACGACATGCAGGACCCCCTACCCGTCCGCGGCCGGTGACGACCGCGTTCCTCGCGTTCTACCGCTCGCCATAGCGGGCTCGTCAGCTTCCAACGTCGCCGCCAGGCAGGTGAGAGCGCCGCACCGGACCTAGGTGATTCGCGTGCGTAAGCCGGAGGGCTCGGTTGGTAACGAGGGGCCAGCGGTTCAGGTCTCGCCAATTCGCCCAAGTTCGCGCAGGTCAGGGCCGGAGGTGCGGACCGGAACGCGAGCGCGTCCGTTATGCCCCGAGTTCGGGGACTGCCGTCTCGCGGTCATGCCTTATGACTGACGATCTGTTCTCGGAGGATGTCAGCGTGGCCGCAGTGCTGGGCAAGCTCACGCAGCACGTGGAGGTAGATCCAGCGCAGCGGCAGCGGTCCGCGCCGGTTCCCGTACAGCATGTCGTCCAGGCCCAGCGATGCGGTCGCGTGGCGTGAGGCCTCGCAGGCGTCGCGGTGCGCCTGGCGGATGGACGCGATCGAGTCCGTGTCGTCGAGAATGAACGACTCGTCTGGAGTTGCGGGGATACCGATCTCAGCGCGCGGCCGTCGGGTAACGGCTTCGTCGAACCAGACCTTCTCGACGAAGGTCGCGTGCTTAACCAGGCCGAGGAGCGTGGTCCGGGATGGCACCAGCGATCGGCGTGCTTGCTCCTCGGTCAACCCGTCCAGACAATGGTTGAGATCGCTGCGGTGCTCGTCGAGGAACACTTCGAACTGGGTGCGTACGGGCTGGCCGATGACGTCCTCGGCAGACGTGCCAGGCGAGCCAGACGTGCCAGGCGAGAAGGACATGCAAGCAGCATTGCAGGAGCGTCACAGGGCAGGCGGCAGGAGGCATCCCGATGAGCGCATCG
This sequence comes from Streptosporangiaceae bacterium, assembly GCA_030041275.1. Classification (GTDB taxonomy): domain Bacteria; phylum Actinomycetota; class Actinomycetes; order Streptosporangiales; family Streptosporangiaceae; genus JAJYUU01. The sequence goes on along the minus strand of JASHOE010000047.1, from coordinate 3,747 downwards.
GACGACAAGGTCGCTACGTCGAGATCCGGGCTGACCCGGCTGCTGTCGGCATACGAGTACCGGCACCCGGACGCCTTCCTGGCCGTCCGTTTCGCCGGTGGCGGCTTTCAACTCGGCGTCGGCCTCGTCCTGGTCTCCCTCGGCCGTAAGGCGGAAACGGACGCCGAGCGGCGCAAGTGCTACAAGCTGGCAGCGTGGTTCCTCGCGCCTGCGGCGGCGAACTTCATCGGTGGTCTTCTGGATCTGCAGGTCGCGCGTGCTGCGTCACCCCGGACCTGAGCCCCGACCGGCGCGCCCTGGCGCCCCAGGACAGGCCCCTAGGAGGGCCAGCCGCGCAGCAGGCGCTTCACATGCCCGCGACCGCGGCCCGGCACCAGGGACACCTGCCGAATCGACCGCCAGGTCTTGCCCGTGAGCAGAAACTCCCCGGGCGTGCTCGTCGCCGCGATGCCGTTCATGATGGCCTGCGGGTCGCGCCCGTGCCGCTCGGCCGCCGCTCCGGCATCCACGATGTCGGTCACCTCCGCGGCAGCGAGGTCGATTCCAGCGATGCAGTCGGTTCCGGCGATGTTAGCCCAGACTAGGCCTCCGGCCCAGGTCAGATCGTTGAGCCGCTGTACACGAGCGCCCTGACATCGCACCTGCACGATCTCACGAAGCTCGAGCGTCTCCGGATCCCGGCGCACGAGCTCGCCGGTCCCGTTACTGGTCACAACTTCGGGAGTAATGAGCTCGCCTGCCGGCCCCAGGGCGACGACCGCGCACATGCCCCATCCTTCGCGGTTGAAGCGAACCTTGTCCCGCAAGGTCAGGGAAGCGGAGTCCCACCGCAGCGCCACCAGTTCCTTCCAGGTGAGCTGCCAGATGCTGTCCCCGACTCGGCAGATGCCCTCCGCGAAGAACTCCGGAGGCAGCTTCGCCCGCGCGTCCGGCGTTCCGCCCGGAGTCGTCGCCGTGCCGGATTGGCCGTCAGGCCGGCCATCCTCAAGCGCATACCGGCGCAACTCGGACCGCCCGTACATTCCCACGGACTCCCACACGGTCCGGCCTTCACTGAGCAGGCCCTGGGTAAACCCGCGCCCAGGGTGAGCCACGCGCCGTACCACTCGCACGCCGTAAGTCCGGACCATGCACTGATTATGGTGCGAATCGAGAGGGCAGACTCGGGGGCCGGGCTTGGCGGCTGAGGAGCCGACCTGCTGGCCGATGCCGCTGCCAGGGGGACGAGGTCAAACCGTCGGGTCGCACGCGACAAACCCGGCGACAGGCGGCGCGCATCCCGCGACAATGGCCGACGTGGAGGAGATCCAGGTCGTCGTCGCCCATCAGGAGCGGGCGACCCTGCGCGTCGGCGGCGTGTTCCTGAAGATCGACGCTGATCAGCCGCGCATCGACGTCGAGGTCGCGGCGATGGCGATGGTGCCGATCCCGACCCCGGAGGTCCTGTGGCGAAAGCCGCACGTGCTCGCGCTGGCCGCCCTGCCGGGCACGGCCCTCGGCCACCTGGGCGAGCCGTCGACCGCGTCGTCGGCGGCGTGGATCGCGGCGGGCGCCGCCGTCCGGATGCTGCACGACGCGCCGCTGCCGCCATGGCCCGCCCGGAGCATCGAAGAGTGGGCCTCGAAGCTCGATGGCGAATGCGAGTGGCTCGTCGCCAACGCCGTCCTTCCCGCCGACCTGGTCACGCGCAACCGGCGGGTCGCTGAGGCTGCGCTCCGGCCGTGGACACCCGTGTTCACGCACGGCGACCTGCAGGTCGACCACGTCTTCGTCGACGGTGACGAGGTCACCGGCGTCGTCGACTGGTCTGAGGCGTCCCAGGGTGACGCGCTCTTCGACCTCGCCACCCTCACGCTTGGACACGGGGAGCACCTTGGCGACGTCGTCGCCGGCTACGGCACCGACGTCGACCGCGACCTCATCCGCGCATGGTGGTCGTTGCGATGCCTCACTAACGTCCGCTGGCTGGCCGAGAACGGCTACGGCTCGCCCGAGGAGTTCCCCGAGGTCGCCGTGCTGCGATCCCAGCAGTGAGGCCCGCCGTCTCGGTGCGGCTCGCTGTCAGCTGAGAAACGACTCGATCACGGGGACGAATGCCTTCGCGTCCTGGAACAAGAACGCATGGCCGGCGTCCGGGTAGAGCTTGAGCTTCGCGCCCGCGATCAGCCGAGCGAGCGCGTAGTCGTTGGCCACCGGGTCGAGCCCATCCATGGTGCCGTCGGCGATGAGCGTGGGCGCGGAGATCGTGGCGGCCTGCCGCCCTGCCGGGTCGGTGCCGCCAAGCCACTCGTTCGCAGCCTGTCCCTGAGCGGCGATCGCCGCAGCAGGGGCCGAGGTGCTCCCGCGATAAGCGGCGGTTGCGGCCATGAATGCCTGCCGCGCGGCGGCTTGGTTGGCGGGGAACAAGTCAGCCATCACTTCCTGCACGTTGCCGCTTGTGAGCGCCTGGACGGCGGCCTGTGAGGGCTGCGTTCTCTTGCCGGTGCCCGGAAACGTGGCGCACAGCACTAGCCGGCGGACCTGGGCTGGGTGGAGGACCGCGAGGGCCTGGGCGATAGTTCCGCCATCGACCAGCCCAGCACGTCTGGCCTGTTCAGGCCCAGGGTGTCGATGAGCGCACTGGTCTGGTTGGCCATGGCGTCGATGGTGAGCGGGGCCGGCAGCGCCTGGGTGCGGCCGACTCCGGCATTGTCGAAGATCACCACGCGGTAGCGCTCGGCGAGGGCCCCGACGAACCGCGGGTCCCAGTCGTCGATCGTGGCGGCATATCCCCTGATCAGGATCAGCGGCGGGCCGGTTCCTACGACCCGGTAGCTGACCGAGCCTAGCGCGGTACGAGCGACTCGCACCGGGGCCGAGACGACCGCGCGCGCCGAGGCCGGCAGGCTCGCCGAGACCGCTTGATGCTGCGCCGCCGAGCCGCACGCGATCAGGATCACCGACGTTAAGGCCGCGGCCAGGCCGCAAGAGAACCGGCCGAAGGCGAATGATCTGCCCGCGCATCGTGATCTGCCCGCGCATCGGCAACGACTCCTACCGGATTCGGCAGGCCTGCCGGCCCAGGCCAGCGATGGGCCCGTCATGGCGGCGGGCGCCGCGTGATCCATGAGCCCATCATCGCAGCCGTCGTCGCCGCACCGGGCACAGTGGCGCACGCCGCGATCCCGACGGCAAGTCACGCGAGACGCCTGCTCGGAACGCGGCGTGCCTGTCCAGGTGACCCCGCAGCGTCGTGGTCCAGGCTACGGACACATATCTGGCAATTGCTAGCGAAGCGACGTGGCTGCTGCGACCCTGATGATGGCCAGCACGTGACGCAGAAGCTCATGCGGAGGAGGCGGACTTGACCTCGGACATTCTCGCTGCTACGGCTCGGCCGGCGGCGCCGAGTGGGGGGAGCGAGACTGAGGCGTACTCGGTGGCAGGCATTCCGGTGCTGATCTTCGGCATCGTGCTATTGCTGACGGCTACCGCGCTGACGATCTACGGCATCGTGGCTCGAAACGCCGCGAGTCTCGGTGCCCTGCTGTTCATTGGCTCCGATTTCTGCTTCCACGGGCTGACTCCGGTTGTGCCGGGTGAGGCGCGGGTGCTGCAGCTGTTTGGTGCTTACCGGGGTACTGTGCGCAGTCCGGGGCTGCGGTGGGTGAATCCGTTCACGCGGCGGCGGAAGGTGTCGGTGCGGGTGCGCAATCACGAAACTCCGATCGCCAAGGTGAACGACGCCGAAGGCAACCCGATCGAGAT
>JASHOE010000325.1 GCA_030041275.1 Streptosporangiaceae bacterium | reverse complement strand
TCCGCCGCAGTCGCATGTAGCGCGCCGACTCGAAGTCGGCGTAGCTCAGCCCGTGCTCGGCATAGGCGCCGAGCAATTCGGTGATGCCCTGCCCGACGGACCAGCCCAGAGCCAGGTCGGGGAAGGTGCCGGACAGCTTGGAGAAGTCGACGCGGTAGTTGCGCAGGTCCGGCCCGGCGCCGTCAGCGAGCGACACGGTCGACCCGGGTACGGCGTCGCGGACAAGGTCCGCAATGTCACGCACCTGCACGTTGTCCTGCGCGCGCCCGACATTGAACGCCTCGTTGTGGACAAGCTCGCGCGGCCCCTCCAGGACCGCCAGAAACGCGCGGCTGATGTCCTCAATGTGCACTAGCGGTCGCCATGGTGTCCCATCGCTTTCCAGGCGCACCTCCCCCGTCGTCATCGCCACCGCGGTGAGGTTGTTCACCACGATGTCCAGGCGCAATCGCGGCGATGCGCCGTATGCGGTGGCATTCCGGAGGTAGGTCGGGCTAAAGGTGTCATCAGCCAGCAGCGCCAGTCCGCGCTCGGCCGCGACCTTGCTCTCGCCATACGGCGTAACAGGATAGAGGTCGGCGTCCTCGCCGACGGCGTCGGAGCCCGCTGCGCCATAGAGACTGCACGATGACGCGAACAGGAAACGCTCGACGCCAGCCTCTTTAGCTGCCCGCGCCAGGTGCAATGTCCCGTCCAGGTTCACCGAGTTCGTCGCCGCCGGGTTGAGATTACCCAGCGGGTCATTGGACAGGGCCGCCAGGCACAGTACCGCGTCATACCCCTGAAGCCGGCCGGGGCTGACGTCCCTCATATCCCTCGGCACGCCTGCGCTGGCCTCTGGTGGCGGGCCGAGGTCGCATCCCTCATACAGGCCGAGGTCGAGCCCGTCGACATGATGTCCGGCCTCGCGCAGGAAGGGCACGAGGATGGTTCCGATGTACCCTCGGTCGCCCGCAACGAGGACCCTCATTCGCTACCCCCAGGTTCGGAAGTCGAGCTCGACGTGCGGCGCAGTTGCCTCCCGCAATGCCACAAGACCCACGACGGCCCGGTCCTGATACCCGGACCGGCGACGTCTTCGGCACCCGGAAGCCACGGCCGTCGCTGTATCACAGCCGCTGGCTCAGCGCTCCTGTGGCTGTGATGCGACGGGTCTTGATCAACATGCGGAACCTGCCATCGCGAGAGCCTTAACAACGTGCCGACCATGAGCAATATGGACGATGTACCTGACGTTCGGACTGCCCCAGGCCGCTGTTGACCTGCGTGGCGGGCGGACCACGCAGGGGGGCTGCCGTATCGCAACGTCCGCTCCGCAGGCGCATGACTGGACAGGGACACCTTGAAGCAGATCGCACAGAATTATAAGTCCGGGGAGCTCATTGTCCTGGATGCGCCGATTCCGGCGTGCCGCCCCGGCGGCGTCCTGCTGCAGTCGCTGTTCTCGCTCATCTCCACCGGCACCGAGATGATGAAGGTCCACGAGGCCAAGCTATCCATGGTCGGAAAGGCCCGGGCCCGGCCGGACCAGGTGCGCAAGGTGCTGGACACGGTCGCGCAACAGGGCCCGATGGCTACCTACAAGAAGGTCATGAACCGACTGGACTCCTACACCCCGCTGGGCTACTCGCTGTGCGGCGTGGTCGTTGAGGTCGGCGCGGGCGCCGAGGAGTTCAAGGTCGGCCAGCTTGTCGCGGCGGCAGGCAACGAGTACGCCCTGCACGCCGAGTACAACTGGGTTCCGGTCAACCTGTGTGCCCCGGTGCCACCGGGCGTCGCCCCCGAGCACGCGGCGTTCTCCACGGTGGGCGCTATCGCGATGCACGGGATGCGCCGAGCGGAGCCGCAGCTCGGCGAGACAAGCCTGGTCGTCGGGCTTGGTCTGATCGGCCAGCTGGTTGTCCGCCTGCTCGTCGCGGCCGGCATCAGGGTAGTTGGGCTAGACGTGATCGAGGACCGGTGCCGGCTGGCGGAGCAGGCTGGTGCGGTGCTGTGCGCATCCCCAGACGCCGAGGGCCTGGCTGCCATCGCCGCCTCGCTTGACGAGCTCACGAACGGGCGCGGTGCCGACCACGTGTTCCTGGCCGCGGGCGGCTCGTCCAACGCGCCGACTGAGATCGCAGCCCAGCTAGCCAGGGACCGGGCCCGGGTGGTCGACATCGGCAAGACCAAGCTGGATCTGCCCTGGACCGCCTACTACGACAAGGAGCTGGACGTTCGCTTCTCCCGGTCCTACGGGCCGGGCCGGTATGACGACCGGTACGAGCTCGGCGGAATCGACTACCCGGCTAGCTACGTCCGCTGGACCGAGCGGCGTAACCTCGAGTGCTTCCTGGACCTGCTGGCGCACAAGGATCTGGAGGTCGCGACGCTGATCTCCGACACATTCCCGATGCACGACGCCAGCTCGGTCTACGCGGACCTGTCATCCGGCGCCAGGAAGGCGGTCGGCGTCCTGCTCGAGTATCCGCCGCCAAGCCTGGAGAGCCGGCCGAGGTCCGCCGCCAGCCAGGTCCGTGTCGGCGCGTCGACTGGGCCAGCCAGGACGCTGACGGAACCGAAATCACCGGGCACCAAGCGGCTTGCCATCGGCTTCATCGGCGCGGGCAACTACGCCTCCTCGATGTTGCTTCCGCATCTGGCTCGGCTGCCCAATGCGGAGCTGACGCACGTCGCGACTACGAGGTCACTGTCCGCAGTGAACGCCCAGCGGCGGTTTGGCTTCACAACCGCCTCGACCAGCGCTCAGGCTGTGCTTGAGGATGACTCGCTCGACGCGATCTTCGTTGTGACCAGGCACGCCACCCACGCGGACCTGGTCTGCCGGGCCCTGGCGACCGGCAAGGCGGTGTTCGTGGAGAAGCCGCTAGCCCTGACGGGCGAAGAGCTGGACGGGATCACCGAGGCGATCGCCAAGACCGGCAACGACCGGCTCATGGTGGGGTTCAACCGGCGCTTTGCCCCGATGCTGATGAAGATGCGGGCCGAATTCGGCCCGGCCAGCCCGGCTGCGGCCACCCGCTACCTGGTCAGTGCGGGTCCGCTGGCGGCAGACAGCTGGTACCGCAACGAGGGCGAGGGGTCGCGGTTCGCCGGCGAGGGCGGTCACTTCGTGGACACGCTGAGCTGGTGGGCGGACAGCCTGCCCGTGGAGGTCTACGCGGTCGGCGACCTGGACACCGACGACGTCCATGCCACGGTGCGGTTCAGCAATGGCGCCACCGGCGTGATCAGCTACCTGACCGGCGGCAATGTGCGCTTCCCCAAGGAGACGCTGGACGTCAGCGGTGGCGGACGCAGCGCGCGGCTGGAGAACTTCCGCAAGGCCACGGTCTGGGCAGGACGCAGCCACGACATCATCCGAACCCGGGGTGGTCAGGACAAGGGGCAGCGCGGCGAGCTAGCCCAGTTCATTGAGGCATGCCTGACTGGTGCGCCCATGCCGATCCCAGTTGAGTCGCTGGCTGCCACGACCAGGGCGACGATCGCCGTGCGGGACAGCCTCGTGACCGGCAAGCCGGAGCAAGTGTGAGGGTGTCCGCGGTTGGTTGCGATAACGTCGCCTCAGGCCTCGGCCCGGGGCGTGGCTGGAATCATCAAAGCTTTGTCTTCGAACGCGGGCTCGGGGTTGGCGGTTTCCGGGTTAGCCATACCATTGTTCGCATTCGCCGCCGTGTCGGATAAGGCGCCGAGCATCCAAGCGGAGGCCAGATGAGCCAGCGGTCACTGGACCTGCGGAAGTCCACGCAGATCGTGCGGCAGCACAAGGTTCTCGTGGGCATCGTCATTGCCCTCGGCATCTTGGGTGGAGCTGCTTTCGGAGTACTCAAGCCGCCGATGTTTACGAGCACTGCGCTGGTGGCGCTGCCGACCCCCGCGAGCCCTCAGTCCGCGACCGCATCTGGTCAAGCCGTCACCTCTGACGGTACTGACGCCTTTACGGCGACCCAGGAGGTCGTCGCGGGTAGTTACCAGGTGCTCTTTGGCGCCTTGCCTGATGTACGGCCAGCTAGGTCGCTTACTGATTTGCGCCATTACATTCAGATCGGAAGCCCGTCCCCAGAAATAATTGCCGTCACCGCAAAAGGTAAGAATGCCGGCGACGCTGAAGTAACCGCCAACGCTGTCGCCGATAGCTACATCCGCTACGTCACCTCCTCGCGCAGTGCCGTCGGACACGTGCAAGCGCACTTGCTGGCTTCAGCGGCGAGCGCAACGCAGCCGTCGCCGATAGAGCGGGCGGTTATCTATGCCTTGGTGGGCGCGCTAGCTGGCGCGATTATCGGCGTCATCGTGGTTCTTGCCGTCGGTCGCAACGACCGACGGCTCAGGCAGCGTGACGAGATAGCGAACGCCATCGGAATCCCCGTCCTTGCGTCCGTCCCTGTTGCCCATCCCACTGTCGCCGCCGGGTGGACGAAGCTCTTTGCGGACTACAGGCCGAGCGCTCGGCACTCGTGGCAGTTGCTCACCGTTCTGGACCAGCTGGGGATCGGAAAATCCGGCTCTGCCCGCCGCCTGCCCTACGATGGCGACACCTTGGTGATGTACAACGACCGCGCCGCCACGCACGATGGCGGCGGCCCGTTCTCCGTCGCGGTACTGTCCCTCTCTTCTGACGCGGGCGCCATCGCGCTGGGGCCGCAGTTGGCCGTCTTTGCCGCCTCGCAGGGAATACCGACCTCGCTCGTCGTTGGCCCGCAGCAGGATGCGGCCGCCGCAGCTAGCCTTCGCGTCGCATGCGCTGCGCCGGTGCCCGCGGGATCGAAGAGCCAGAGTTTGCTGCGAGTTGCCGCTGGGGACGAGAGCCGTGTCGAGTTGCGGCCGGACACGGCCCTGGTCATAGTCGTCGCGGTCGTGGACAGCCGAGCGCCCGTGATGCCCGCGATGATGCGGACAAGCACCACGGTAATCGGGGTTACGGCGGGTAAGGCGACCGCCGAGCAGCTCGCCAGGGCAGCCGTGGTCGCGGCCGCAGACGGGCGGGAGATCACCGGCATCCTGGTCGCCGATCCGCTGGAAACAGACCAGACCACCGGCCGAGTCCCGCGCCTGACGCGCCCGACCCAGCCCAGGCTGCCCAATCGGTTGCGAGGCGTGGTAACGGAGATCAGACGGTGAGTGAACAAGACCAGATTGTCACCTGGTTCCGGGGCGATGAGCCGCACCGACGCCTGTTGAGCGACGACGATGCCCCAGCGGGCGAGGAGCGCTTCCCGGCCGATCTGACCGGAGGACTCGTCAATCTCGGGTTCTTCACGGCTGCTCTGCGGCGCAGCGCCTGGGTCTGGTGCCTCACTGCCGTAGCAGGGCTGCTGATCGGCTCAGCGCTTTTCGTGAAGTACCCGCCCGCCTATCACGCCACCGCGACCGTCCTGCTGGTCGACAACACCAACCAGAATCCCGCTGTGGTGGTGCTGACGGACCAGAGCCTGGCGCAAAGCGAGACTGTGGCCTCCCGGGTGGTCCGGGCCCTGAACGTCCCGGAGTCAGTGACGACCTTCCAGACGAATTACACGGTCACGGTCGTCACCGACAACATCTTGACATTGAACGTAGGCGCGAAGTCGAGCGCCGCTGCGGTGCAGCGAGCAGCGGCGCTGGCTACGACCTTTCTTCAGTATCGAGCCCAGTACGAGCGAACCCAGCAGCAGCAGCAATTCGCGCAGCTCGACCAGCAGTACAACGCAGCTCAGCAACGCCTCGGGACTCTTCAAGCACAGACCAGCCGAATACCGTCCGCCTCGGCCACGCCCGCAGAGAAGGCCAATTACGCCAGTCTGCAGACCCAGATGGCCCAGCAGGAACAGATCCTGCAGTACGTGACCGCGACAAAGTTGGCGACCCAGACGCAGACGAACGCCATGGTGGCGGGCAGCTATGTGCTTGACCCGTCCACTGCAGTCAAACGCTCCACCAAAAAGGAGACGGCGCTCTACGTTGGCGGCGGTCTCTTCGTCGGGCTGGTGGCAGGGATGGCGTTTGTGATCCTCGCGGCGCTGCTCTCCCGGCGGCTGCGTCGCCGCGATGACGTCGCGATTGCGGCGGGTGCGCCCGTCCTGCTGAGCGTGGGTTCGATGCGCCGCCGCCGCTGGCCGCCGACACTGCCGCGGCAGGCCGCCAAGCAGACTCTTGACATGAAGCGGGTCGTCAAGCATCTGCGTGGCGCGGTGCCGGGAGGTACGCAGGGAATGGCCAGCCTGGCGGTGGTTGCCGTCGATGACGCCAAGGTGGTCGCTCGCATCGTCAGGTCGCTGGCCGCCTCGTGCGCCGCCGAGGGGATGCGAGTCGTCGTGGCCGATCTATCCGGCGGCGCTCACCTGGCGCGCCTGCTGGGAACCAGCGACCCGGGCATGCACAAGGTCAGCCAGGATGGTGCGCCTTTCCTGCTCGTACTGCCGGAGCCCGAGGAGGTCGCGCCTGTCGGTCCGCTGCAGACCGGTGCATCACCCGCGGTACCTACCCAGGCCCAGGCTGCCCTGACTGTCGCCTGCTCCTCAGCCAGCCTGCTGCTGACCCTGGCGGTCCTCGATCCCGCATTCGACGGCGGCTACCTGCGCACGTGGTCGACCAACGCAGTGGCCGTGGTGACGGCCGGGGATTCCTCGGCCGAAAAGATCAGTAGCATCGGCGAGATGACTCGGCTCGCCGGAACGAGCCTCGATTCAGTCATCCTGCTCGGAGCGGACAAGAGCGACGAGAGCAGGGGTGTGATCGAGCTTGCTCAGCAATCGGCCCTGGCCAGTCGGGCGAGTGCCGGGCGACGCAGCCGTCAGGAGACTCGGCCGGAAACCGTCTGACCCAGCTAACCCACAGAAGCTGCTGCCGTTGTGAAGCTATTGGTCGACGCTACGACAGCAGCCGGGCAGCCTCGCTCAGCGGCGGAGCGAGCCGGTCTCGCGCCGACATGATCGTGACCGGGAGCGGCCACGGGATAGCGAGCCCAGGATCGTCGAACGCGATCGAAGCGTCTTCAGCGGGATCATGCGCGCGGTCGATCATGTACGCCACGTCGGCGGTATCGCTGATGGCCTGAAAACCGTGCGCGCAGCCGGCGGGCACGTAGAGAGTGACCTGGCTGTCGTCGCCAAGTTCGAAGCTTTCCCAGTTCCGGTACGTCGGAGAGCCAGGTCGCACGTCCACCACGACGTCGAAGATCGAACCGTAGGAGCAGCGCACCAGCTTCGCCTCGCCCTGTCCGCGACGAACGTGCAGCCCGCGCACCACGCCACGCACCGAACGGGACAAGCTGTGCTGAACAAACGCGGCCGGGTCGAGTCCGGCCGCGCGCAGCACGTCTGCGTCGAAGGTCCGGCAGAAGAAGCCTCGCTCGTCGACATGCGGAGTGGGCCGCAGTAGCAGAGCTCCAGCGATGCTACGAACCGGCTGAACCTCCATAAGCTTCCTCCCGCGGCAGCGCTCACATTAACCAGTTAAGCCGCCACGCCCATCGACCGGGCGTTGCGGTACCACAGCTCCATCGACAGCAGTTGCCAGATCTGCTTGGCGTTGTCCTGGCGGCCCGCCTGGTCGTCTGCGATGAGGCGCTGCAGCGCGTGCGTGCGCAGCATCCCCGCCTGGGCGAGCTCACCGCCTACGAGCACGTCGCCGACAATCTCTCGCAGGTCATTGCGTACCCACGCACGGAGCGGAGCGCCGAAGGAGGCCTTCGGCCGGTGCACGATCTCGGCGGGAAGCCAGCCTTCCGCGGCGTCTTTGAGTGCGGCCTTCTGCTTTCGCCCGCGGATCTTGTCTTTGCCGGGTACCGAGAACGCCGCCTCGGCCACGATCAGGTCCACGAACGGGACGCGCACCTCGACGGAGGCGGCCATAGACGCGCGGTCGGTGTAAGCGAGGTTGAGCCCCGCCATGAACAGTCGCGTGTCAGCCAGGCACATCCTGTTGACCTCGTCGTCCAGCTCATTGTCGTCGTAGATAGCCCGGTGCTGCTCGATGACGTCGGTGACCTCGCCCTCAAGCTCCGGGCCGACGAGAGCGGCCAGATCTGCGGGGTCGTAGAGGGTGTAGCTTCGCCGGAATCTCGCCTCCTCAGGCAAGTCGGCGAAGGTCATGAAGCGCTTTGCCCAGCGCGGATAGCGCAGGCCGCGGTCTCCGATGGTCACCGGGATGCGGTCTACCACGCGGCGGGCGCCAGACCTGACGGCGCCCGGCAACCTGCTGTACCGGCTGGCCATCATGCAGGCCAGATGCTTTCGATAGCCCCCGAACAGCTCATCTGCACCCATACCGGACAGAATGACCTTGACGCCTCGCTCTCGCGCGGCCTCGCACATGAGCAGCGTGTTGATCGCTGCCGGATCACCGATTGGCTCGTCTAGCACATCAACCATGCGCGGCAGCAGGTTCACGATGTCGGGTGAGATCTCGATTTCATGCAGCCTGACGCCGTACCGAGCCGCCACCTTCCGCGCATAGGCGGCGTCATCTGGCATCGCTTCCAGCCGCTGATCTTCAGCGCGGAACGCGATGGTGTACGCGTCGATATCCGCCACCGCGTTGTGCGCGAGCACGGTGATGATGCTGGAGTCGAGACCACCGGAAAGGAAGCTCGAAATCGGCACGTCAGCCACCAGGTGAGCCGTGACCGAGTCCTCGATGACTTCGCTGAGATCCGCCGGCTCCCCGGCCGCGGCCCGCGCCGCCACGTCCGCGATCCGCCAGTAGTACTGGAGCGTCCGCGTGCCGTCCGGCCGGAACAACGCCCAGGAGCCTCCTGGCAGCTTGTGCACACCGTCGATGGCACACCGCTGCTCGGGCACCCAGTAATAGAGCATCGACGCGACCAGAGCTCCCGGCTGAATCCGCAGCTCCGGGCCGACGGCGGCCACCAGGGCTTTGAGCTCGGAGGCAAAGACGGCACCGGCGCCTCTGGGCATGTAGTACAGCGGCTTGATCCCAAAGGGGTCGCGCGCGAGGACCAGCTCGCCGCTGCGCTCATCGAACAGCGCGAAGGCAAACATGCCACGGAACCGTGGCAGGGCATCCGCTCCCCAGCGCCGCCACGCCTCGAGCACCACCTCGGTATCGGACTGCGTGGTGAACTGCACGCCCCGGATGACCAGCTCAGCTCGCAGCGTCCGGTAGTTGTACAGCTCGCCGTTATAGATGATGGTGAGGCCATCCTTGTGAAAGGGCTGGTCGGCTGCCGCGCTGAGGTCGATGATCGACAGCCTGCGGAAGCCGAGATGCGCGGCCACCCGGTCGTCCTCGTGGCTCCAGCTGCCAGCCGAGTCAGGTCCGCGATGGGCGATCCGCTTCGTCATGCTGTCAACGAGCTTCTGGCCATCAGCCTGTTGATAGCACCCCGCGATGCCGCACACGTCAGATCCTGTCCTCGCCGCGCGCGCGGGCTTCGGTGGCGGCGCTGCCGTAGACGCCGAGCGCGTCGATCGCCTTCACGTGCTCGTACGTGAAATCAGCGGACCAGTATTCCTGCACTCCCCTGTCAGGCGTTTCACTCTCACTGGAGCGCCTGCCGGGGATTTTTGATACGGCATAACCACTACGCCTCTGCGGCCGCGGCGACGTTGCGGCAGGTCACTGCCAATACGCGGAGCTGACCCGAGCGCCAGCAGCCCACGGCTTGGATGTATCAAAGCGGCATCTAGGTAGCTCATAGACATGTGCTGAGGCATTGAAGGATTGCTTTAACCCGGTCGTAACCGACTCGCGAACGATGACGGCGACCGTCCCACGTTCGCCAATGTCTAGTTTCGGTGTCGAAAGGCAGCGGGTCCATGCGAGCCACGGAAGCGTTCATCATTGGTGCAGGTCCCTATGGCCTGTCGATCTCCACGCACCTGACCGGGCGGAAGATCGACCACGTCATCGTTGGCCGCCCCATGGATACCTGGCGGTCTCACATGCCAACAGGCATGTACCTGAAATCCGAGCCGTATGGCTCGGATATGTCCGCCCCGCAGGCCGGTTACGACCTTGCTGGCTACTGCAGGTCGGAGCGCCGTCCTGGGGTGCAGCGCGGCACGCCGGTACCGATCGGGCAGTTCCTTGATTACGCCGACTGGTATATCGGACACCTCGTTCCCGGCGTCAGCGACGTCACGGTGACCGAGATCAAGGCCGTCAGCGACGGTTTCGTCATGTCCTTCGCCGACACGGAGTCGGTAGTCGCGAGGAGTGTGGTGGTCGCGACCGGGCTCATGGGGCACACATTCGTGCCAGCCGAGCTGTCGGGTCTCCCGTCCGACCTTGTCTCCCATACCGCTGACCACACCGAGTTCGATCGGTTCCGCGGGCGCCGCGTGGCCGTCGTCGGCGCGGGCTCGTCAGCACTGGAAACGGCTGCACTGCTTCATGAAGCCGGAGCGGAAGTGACGCTGGTGTATCGCAGTCCGGACTCCCCGCTCTGGGGCTCAAGAGTGCCGGCGCAAAAGCCACTCACCCATAACAAGCTCTGCGAGGGGTGGAAGTGCCCATTCTGGAACACCCCAGCCGCTTTCCGTTTGCTGCCGCAAGACATGCGCGTGGTGAAAGCACGCACTGTCCTCGGACCACTCGGGGCGTGGTGGCTGAAGGACCGTGTTGAAGGCGTCGTCGAAATGCTGGGCACAACCCAGGTCGTGGATGCGAAGCCGAGCGGAAGTGGCGTCCGGTTGTCGATCCTCAGTCCGGCTGGCAGCTCGAGTCGTGAGTTCGATCACGTCGTCGCTGGCACCGGTTACCGCGTCGACGTGGCACACGTCGGGTGCCTGTCAGCTGATCTCCTGGCACAGGTCGCCACGCGCGCTGGCTATCCGGTGCTGACGCGGAACGGCGAGTCGACAGTTCCCGGCCTCTACTTCGCCGGCGCGCTCGGCGCCTTCGGGCTCGGCCCGTCGATGCGATTCATCGCCGGGACGCACAACCTGGCCGACCGCCTTGCCTCGTCAGTGGCCCGTCGCGCCAGCGCGAACGCAGAACGGCCGGCCGGGCCCGACTCAGGCGATCAGTCGGCGCAGGCGGGCGATGGCCTTGCCTATCAGAACACAGCCTGACCGAGCACTCTCAGGCTGCTGCGGTCCAGTTGCACGACATGCCGTGTGGCGTTCCGGCCGGAACGCCACACGGCATGTCGAACTGCGGTGTACCAGTCAGTTCTATCGCGGCGTCTCCTGATCCGCATGCAGAAGATCGACGAAATACCGGCGCTTGCCACTGGGGCTTCTTTCGATGGCGGAGACATACTCGAAATCGAGCTTCGCTAGCGGAATGTGCTGTTCAAAAGTGCGCTCGATCAGCTCTCTGTTTCCGGTTGGGCTCGCGACTATGCGAAGGCGCAGCGATCCGGCCTGGTCCTGGACGAATTGGATATCTCTTATGTGGTCATAAAACGCGTCATGGTCCAGGTCCCCGAACGCGTATCCAAATAGTGACCTTCGTCGCCCAGAAATATCGATGAATGTTTCCTGTGATCGCCCGAGGATGGCGCTGGCACGGAGGAAGTTGTCTCGGGAGCAGTCGGCGGCAGCGTCGACCGCCAGGTCGCCTGTCTCATAACGTACGAACTGAGTCCCGATCCGGTTGAACGAAGATGCCAGCACACGGCGGCACTCGTCGATATCAGAAGGAAGAAACTCTACATGACCATAAGTCGGGTAGAAGTGGAAACCCCGGCATTCCCGGCAGCAGTAGGCCAATATAGCGTACTCGCTGTGACCGTACCAGTGGGCGATCTTGATTCCGAACTCCTGCTCGAACCGTAGCTGCTCACCAGCTGGGAACATCTCCGAGGCGGCGAGGACGCCCCGCACCGGCAGACTCCTGAACAGCTTCTCTCCCACCAGGTCAACAAAGGTGAACAATGAGCTTGGATACACGTGCAGAAAGAACGGTGGCAACGTGCGCAACCACCGCCGCAGCGAATCCAGCTCTCCGTCCACTGTGGCGCCCGGTGAAACATGCCACACATTCTCAAAGCGGTTGTAGCGAAACATCTCCCTGTGCAGGTCGCCGGCGTAACGCACCCTAAGGTCATACGGCGCGAAGCCCACCTGTGACCATACGTCGAATATGTAAGCCCGCTCCTTCTGACGGCGCGCGAACGTGTCGGCCTTGAACCGAAGAATCTGACCTGACGTTCCGCCCGTGCGCACCATGTGTGTCAGTAATGGCAGATCCCAGCGAGTGTAGTCACGCAGATTATTCTGATAGTCAACCTTGCTCGTAGTCTGACTACCGTATCTGTCGAGCAGCCGCTGGAGCCGCGCCTCCTGATACTGACTTATTTCGGCGGCCGACCAGCTCTTCGACTCCTCAATGAGACGACGGTGGTAGAAGTAGCTGGGGCCGAGCAGCCAAGCGGTGCGCGCGGTCATGACCCGACACCGGAACCGGCAGCGGGCACTGTAGCGATTCGCTTCTGGATGGCCATAAGCATGGGAACCTCACCCGGCGGGAGACGCTCTTACTACAACTCTGTGGTAGGACCTCGCCAAGAATCTGCAGAAATGAGATACTTCGGCGCGACCCTGATACAAGGAAAACTCGGTAGCTTGACGGCACCCGCAGCGCGGCCTTGCCTAGGACATAGTGACAGGCTCAAGTCCCAGCTACGAGCCCTTCGGCGCACCTCAAAGCAGTGCCTCATCACCTTCTCTGGCGGGCAGCACACACCTGTGGTCATCGGTCCGCGCCCAAGCTCAGCGCCGAGCGACGGCCGCCTATTCGGACGGCCGCCCGGCGACAGCTACGCCGTTCCCTGCCCGATCTACGGCGTCTTGACCCGCCCGATTCCGGGTCTCGCTCGCCAGCGGCTTGGCCGTTCGGTCTCTGCCGTCCGGCTCGGACCCGCCGTCTACTCGCTGAACGCGCACCGTGCCGATCCGATTGCGCCGCCCGGTGAGGTTTTCCGCGGTGAGCCGCAGCCCCGCAACGGTGGCTTCTGAACCGGCGATCGGCACCTTGCCGAGCAGATGCGCCAGCAGACCGCCGACCGTCTCCACGTCTTCCGCGTCGATGCCGACGTCGAACAGTTCCTCGAGCTCTTCGACCGGCAGCCGCGCGCTCACCCTGGCGACGCCGTCCTCCAGCCACTCCACCGGCGGTCGCTCCCGGTCGTACTCGTCGGTGATCTCACCGACGATCTCCTCGAGGATGTCCTCGATGGTCACCAGGCCGGCCGTTCCGCCGTACTCGTCGATCACGATGGCGAGGTGCACGTGCCTCGCCTGCATCTCGCGCAGCAAATCGTCAACCGGCTTGCTATCCGGTGCGAACGTGGCCGGCCGCATGATCGACTCGACGGTCTCGACCGTCTCGCCCTCAGGATGCTCATGAATCCTGGTCATGACGTCCTTGAGGTAGGCGATGCCGATCACGTCGTCGAGGTTCTCGCCGATCACCGGGATGCGGGAGAAGCCGCTGCGCAGCGCCAGCGACAGTCCCTGCCCGAGCGTCTTGCCGCGCTCGACGAACACCATGTCGGTACGCGGCACCATCACCTCGCGGACGATGGTGTCGCCGAGCTCGAATACCGAATGGATCATGGCCCGCTCGCCCGGCTCGATGATCTGGCGCTCCTCCAGCAGGTCAACCAGACCGCGCAGGTCTTCCTCCGAGCCGGAGGACCCGGCGCCTTTTGACTGCGGGGCCAGGGCCGTTCCGACGGCGTTGAGCAGCGGCCCGAGCAGCCTGATCACCGGCCGCAGCACCGTAGCTGCCTTGCTGCCCACCCGGACGGGGTAGCGGCGGCCGATGCTACGCGGAATCACGCCGGCGAGCAGGTAGCTGGCCAGAGTCATCGCGACGGCGGTGATGAGGAATGGCTGCCAGCTGATGCCGAGCCACTCCACCAGCACGGCCGCCACCAGGACAGCCGCGGAGATCTCCGTGGCGGCCCTGGTCAGCAGCACGAACGCCAGATACCGCGGAGCATCCGCCAGCACGATCTGCAGCGGCTCCGCGGGCTCACCCGGGGCTCGGGATAGCTCCCTGGCCCCCGCGGTGGACAGCCGGACCAGTGCAGCCTCCGCGCTGGTGCACGCGCCTGCCACCAGCATCAGCACGAACGCGGCGACGAACAGCCAACCCATGACGGGTCACCCGGCCCCTGGACTACCGTCTCGGTCGGCACCAACCCCGGGCTCGCCGACAGATCCTGCGTGTCGGCCGTCCGAGGGCGGAGCGGCAGCCCGCCACGATGCCAGCAGCCGGTCCTGCAGCCCGAACATGGTGGCGTGCTCCTCTGGGTCGGCGTGGTCGTAGCCCAGCAAGTGCAAGATCCCATGCGTGCACAGCAGGTCGATTTCGTCCTGCATGTCGTGGTCGGCCTCGGCCGCCTGCTCCGCGGCGACCTGCGGGCAGATCACCACGTCGCCGAGGAGCGCGTCGGTGGTGTCGGGATCCGGCCCGCCATGATCGGAGTGCGGACCGCCGGGGAGCGGCACCCGCAGTTCATCCATCGGAAACGCCAGCACGTCGGTAGGGCCTTCTTCGCCCATCCATCGCACGTGGAGCTCAGCCATGGCCGGCTCGTCGACCAGCAGCACGGAAAGCTCGGCGAGCGGGTGGACGCGCATGTCGTCCAGAACGTGCCTGGCCAGCCCAGCGAGCAGGCCCTCGTCGATCTCGATGCCCGATTCGTTAGCGATCTCGATGCTCATCTGGCCCCCGTCATTGACCCCGCTAACCGGACTGTCATCGACCGCGGTACCCATCCCGCCGCTGTCGGCCTGCCTGTAGCCGGCCCGGATCTTCCGCTGCCCGCCGGGCATCGAACCGCTCGTAAGCGTCGACGATGTCGGCGACGAGCCGGTGCCGGACCACGTCGTGGCTGGTCAGTCTGCAGAAATACACGTCATCGACGCCGTCAAGGATCTCCTGCACCTGCCGCAGCCCGCTGACCTGGCCGGAGGGTAGGTCGATCTGAGTCACGTCGCCCGTCACCACGACTCGGGAACCGAACCCCAGCCTGGTCAGGAACATCTTCATCTGCTCAGGCAGGGTGTTCTGGGCCTCGTCCAGGATGATGAACGAGTCGTTCAGAGTCCGGCCACGCATGTACGCCAGCGGCGCGATCTCGATCGTGCCCGCGGCCAGCAGCCGGGGAATCGACTCGGGGTCAACCATGTCGTGCAGGGCGTCATACAGCGGCCGCAGGTACGGGTCGATCTTCTCGTACAGCGTGCCAGGCAGGAACCCGAGTCGCTCGCCCGCCTCGACGGCTGGCCGGGTCAGGATAATCCGGTTGACCTCCTTGGCCTGGAGGGCCTTCACCGCCTTGGCCATCGCCAGATAGGTCTTGCCGGTGCCCGCCGGACCGATCGAGAACACCACGGTGTGCTGATCGATGGCGTCGACGTACCGCTTCTGGTTCAGGGTCTTGGGCCGGATCGTCCGGCCCCGGCTCGACAGGATGTCGAGGTTCAGCACCTCGGCGGGCCGCGCTCCCGTCTTGCGGCGCAGCATCGAGACGCTATGCTCGACCGCCTCCGCGGTGAGCTCGGCGCCACCGCCGGCGAGCTGCAGCAGCTCCTCGAATAGCCGGGACGCCACCGCGATCTCGGCTTCCGGACCAGTGACGGTGATTTCGTTCCCACGGACGTGGAAGTCCGCGTTCACCACGTTCTCGATGACGCGCAGCAGCTCATCGCCGGAGCCGAGCAGGCTGACCATCGACTGCTCATCCGGGATGACGATCCTGACCTGGGCCTGATCACCGGACACGGCGTGCCCCCCGGCCGCGCCCCCGCCGTTGCGGCTACCTGAACTACCCCGTTCCCCTGGGCCGGCTCCCGCCCTGGCGGAACCCCTACCTTCGCTGGTGTGGCCGACTTCGCCAGTTCTGGTGCCTGGGCCGCTGGCGCCGCCGCCAGGACGCCGCACACTGCGCGAATCGGTCAGATTATCAGTCAATGGTCCTTCCCTGCCGGGACCGCCCCATGGTCGGCCCGCTGGCCATGATACTGGCAGGTTCGCCCGGCCGCCGTCGTGGCCGCGCTACCCGGGCGGCCATGACATCGGCCGGCCGCCGAGCAGATGCGCGTGGACATGATCGACCGTCTGGCCGGCCTCCGGCCCGGTGTTGAAGACGATTCGATAGCCGGCATCGGCGATGCCCTCGGCGACGGCAACCTCTCTGGCGTGGGCCACGAGGTCGCAGAGCAGGGCCTCCCCGGCCGCGCCGAGCTCGGCCACATTGGCGTGATGGGCTCGCGGGATCACGAGCACGTGGACCGGGGCTTGCGGGTTGATATCGCGGAAAGCCACCGTGCGCGAGTTAGCCGAAACAATCGTCGCCGGTATGTCGCCGGCCGCAATGCCGCAGAACAGGCAATCAGCCACCCAGCGATCTTAACGTCTGCCAGGCCGGCACGCTCTGGGACATATATCGTTGCACTGCTGCGAACTCCACGCTGCACCTCCCCCGCCGGTGCAACGACCCCGCCATGTCCTGGCTCTACGGTTGCCCGGGGCTGGTCCAGCGAGGCGCTCGCGCGGCTCGATGGGTGTGGGGGGAATTGGAAGCAGCTTGGACGTCATGTCGGGCGACTCAGTGTCGTCGCCGCACACGCGGTTGACCGTAAGTCAACCTTCGGACGTAGTTGCGCGTCCAACTGACGTGACAGAGGCCTGGGCGGGGACCCCCCCGCTTGTTTCCGCTCGGGCCGACTCCGACGCCGACCAGGCAGTGACCGAGCTGTACATCGCTCACTACCGCTCACTCGTGCGGCTTGCCGCGCTCCTGGTCCGCGACCTCGGAACTGCGGAGGAAGTAGTGCAGGACGCATTCGTTGCCATGCACGGCGGCTGGTACCGCCTGCGTGACAACGAGAAAGCGCTCGCCTATCTGCGTCAGGCGGTTGTCAATCGATCACGATCCGTGCTCAGGCATCGCCAGGTGGTCGACCGGAACGCGCCGAAGCCGCAGCCCGATATGCCCAGTGCGGAGCACGGGGCGATCGCGCTGTTCGAGCGGTCGGCTGTGATTGCCGCCCTGCGGACGCTGCCGGCCAGGCAGCGTGAGGCGCTCGTGCTACGGTTCTACGCCGACATGACTGAAGCCCAGATCGCCGACACCATGCGGATCAGCCGCGGCGCAGTCAAGAGCCACACGGCACGGGCGATGCAGGCATTGCGGGCCACCCTGGAGCGTGAGGCATGAACGCTTCAGCAGACCACGAGGCCTACCTCCGCGCCGCATTGCACGCGGCGGCTGAGTCGCTCGACCCTCGGGGCGACGGGCTCGAGCGCATCCAGGAACGGCTGCGGCATCCGCGGCCGAGAGTCGTTGTCTGGCTGGTCGCCGCGTGGGACGAGATTCGCTTCCGGAGCCCGGCCGTCGTGCAGCAAGGAATCTACCGGCTGGCTGCGGAGTTCCGCGCTGCCTGGGATCGTTTTTCGCCCGTGCAGGCGCCGGGCAAGCACCGGTCGCGCACGCAGGGCTGGCTTAGGCCCCTCACGGCGATGACCGCGGTCATGTTCATCGTGGCGGCCGGGACGTACGTGGCGATCGACGCGTCCACCGCCGTGTCGCCCAGCAGCTCGAGCTCACACCAGCATTCCGGCACCTCGCATCCGGGCAGCCACCACAATGGCGGCGGAGCCGGCGGGCAATCGCAGGTGGGCTCTAGCGCAGGAGTCGGGTCCGGCGTCCGCAACCCATCGCCGTCGCCGAGCTGCAGCAGCAAGCCGAAGCCAACGCCGGGGCCGTCAACCACGGTGCCAACGTCGCCTACCCCGAACCCGTCAACGACGTCGCCGAGCAGCCCGCCGGCGCCATCGTCCCCGGCGCCGTCCGACTCCACCGGCGACGCCTCGAGCCCAGACGGGGCGACGAGCGCCATCCAGCTGACGGCATACCTGAGCGTGGCCTCGACCCAGCGGCAGACGGCCGCGACGCCCGCCTGCGCCACCCCGTCTGCGAAATCCTCGACGCCGTAACCCAGCACGGCACGCAGTGACGGACCGCTAGCCGCCTCGGTGCTGGTGCCAGCGGCCGGTCCGGCTCAACATGACGCTCGCGGCTACCACGCCGGCCGTCGACGCCCGCAGCACGGTGGGCCCCAGCCCGGCGAGGATGGCCCCGGCCGCGCGCATGGCCTCGACCTCGCGCTCGGTGATGCCGCCCTCCGGGCCAACTACGAGCACGATCTCCCCAGCGCCAGGCGGCTCCACGCTCGCCACCGTCGCGGCGGCGTCGGGGTCGAGCACGATCGCCAGCGCCGCCGCCCGGATGCGGCACACGGCGGCGGCGAGATCGCCGGCAGCGGTCACCTCGGGAAACCACGCCCGCCTGCTCTGCTTCGCCGCCTCCCGGGCCGCCGCGCACCACCGGGCACGCGAGCGGTCGGCGCGGTCACCGCGCCACACGGCTACGCACCGCTCAGCTGACCACGGAACGATGACGTCAGCGCCGACCTCGGTAAGCAGCTCGACGGCGAGCTCGCCGCGCTCGCCCTTGGGGATGGCCTGTAGCACGACGAGGCGCGGTTCCGGCGGCGGCTCCATGCGCCGTGCGAGCACGGCCAGCGTGAGCTCGCCCGGCGCCGCCGTGGCGACCGAGCACTCGGCGATAGCGCCAGCCCCGTCGGTGACGTCGACGCGCTCGCCGACCTCGAGCCGCCGAACCGTGCTCGCGTGCCGGCCCTCACGGCCGCGCAGCACGATCTGCGGGCCCGCCAGGTCGGCGGTAGCAGCGACGAAAACCGGTGGCCTCACGACCGGCAGCCTAATTCCAAGCGCCTCGGCACCGCGGGCACCACGGGCGCCGCAGGCACGCCACCGGAGCCAGGTATCCCGCCGAGCAACCGCTCCTACCGGCCGTTAAAGGCATCGCGCAGCCGGGAGAAGAAGCCCTGCTGGCCGGGCGCGAACTTGCCCGGAGGCGCTTCCTCACCGCGCAGCTTGGCGAGCTGGCGGAGCAGTTCCTCCTGCTCTGGCTCCAGCTTGGTCGGCGTCTCGACGGTGACGTGGATGATCAGGTCACCCCGGCCCGAGCTGTTCAGCCGCTCCGTGCCGCGCCCGTACATGGGGATGGCCTGGCCCGACTGGGTGCCCGGCCGAAGATCGAGGTCGGCGGGGCCGTCCAGGGTGTCGACCGTGAGCGTCGCACCGAGGGCAGCCGCCACCATGGGAATGGTCACGGTGCAGTGCAGGTCGTCGCCCTGCCGCTCGAAGATCTCGTGCGGTCGCTGGACGATCTCCAGGAACAGGTCTCCCGGCGGGCCCCCACCTGGCCCGGTCTCGCCTTCGCCGGCGAGCTGGATGTGGGTGCCGTCCTCGACGCCGGCCGGGATGCGAACCTTGATCGTCCGCCGCGTCCGGACCCGGCCGTCCGCGTCGCACTCCGGGCAGGGCTTGCGGATAACCGTGCCGTACCCGCCGCAGGCCGGACAGGGTCGCGACGTCATCATCTGGCCGATGAACGAGCGGGTGACCTGGCTGATCTCGCCGCGGCCGTTACAGACGTCACAGGTGACCGGGTGCGTTCCGGGTGCCGACCCCTCGCCTGAGCACGTGGGGCAGACAACGGCGGTGTCAATCACCAGCTCCCTGGTCGTACCGAACGCGCACTCGGCGAGGTCGAGATCGACCCGGATGGTGGCATTGCGCCCTCGCCGCGCGCGGCTGCGCGGCCCGCGCGGCGCGGCCCCGCCGCCGAAGAACGCGTCCATGATGTCGCTGAACGGGAACCCCGCTGTGCCAAAGCCGGGACCGCCAGCCCCAGCCCGCGCAAACGGGTCGGCGCCAAGGTCGTACATCTGCTTTTTCTCGGGGTCGGAGAGCACCTCGTAGGCCTGGGTGACCTCCTTGAACCGCTCCTGCAGCGCGGGATCGGGGTTGACATCCGGGTGCAGCTCGCGCGCGAGCCGCCGGTATGCCTTCTTGATCTCCTCCGGGCCCGCGTTCCGGCTGACGCCCAGGATTCCGTAATAGTCGTTTGCCACCGGCATCCCTACGACTCCGCCAGAATCTGACCCACGTACCGTGCCACCGCGCGTACTGCTCCCATCGTTGTCGGGTAGTCCATGCGGGTCGGTCCGAGCACCCCGAGCCGCGCGAGCGCCAGATCGCCGGTCCCGTAGGCAGCCGCTACCAGCGACGTGCTCTGCAGTTCCTGCACCTCATTCTCCGACCCGATCCGCACCGTCACGGCGCCCCGGTCGCCCGACTCGCCGAGCAG
This sequence comes from Streptosporangiaceae bacterium, assembly GCA_030041275.1. GTDB lineage: Bacteria > Actinomycetota > Actinomycetes > Streptosporangiales > Streptosporangiaceae > JAJYUU01. The sequence goes on along the minus strand of JASHOE010000325.1, from coordinate 3,887 downwards.
CCGCATGAGGACTACCTGTTCCTCCAACGCCTCGAGCACCTCGCGCAATCCCCTGGAGAAGTCTGCCGGGGTGAGATTCGCGGCGCCGCCGACCACGACGCGTTCCTCGTGCCGCACAACCAGCGTCTCCACGATGACCGAGAAGACCGCGGCCGCGTTCGGGCGCTGGTCGGCCGCGAGCCGTCCTGGCAGCTCAGCGACGATGACCGGGACGTCAGAGAGACTGCGGCCGTCCAGACTGGTGTTCAGCAGGGCCCGTAGCTGCGCGACCTCGTCCTCGGACGTCGAAGCGGGCAGCTCAGCGGTCCGCTGCTCCACCCTGCCAGTGTCGGTGATCAGCACCAGCAAAAGACGCCGGTCCGTCAGCGGGACCAGCTCGATGTGCCGCACTACCGACCTGGTCAGCGACGGGTACTGGACGACGGCGACCTGACGGGTGAGCTGAGCCAGCAGCCGAACCGTCCGCATGACCACGTCGTCGAGGTCATAGGCGCCAGCCAGGAAGGTCTCGATGGCCCGCCGCTCAGCCAGCGACAGCGGCTTGATGCCAGACAGCCGGTCGACGAACAACCGGTACCCCTGGTCGGTCGGGACCCGGCCCGCGCTCGTGTGTGGCTGAACGATGAAGCCCTGCTCCTCCAGAACCGCCATGTCGTTGCGAATCGTGGCCGGGGAGACGTCCAGATTGTGGCGGTCCACCAGGGACTTCGAGCCGACTGGCTCATTCGAGGAGACGAAGTCCTCCACGATGGCGCGCAGGACGGCCAGTTTCCTGTCGTCTAGCACGCCGCACCTCCCCTGGCACTCTCCCGTTCTGAGTGCCAAGTCTAGGGCCGATTCGCGACCGCGGCACTGATGGCCCGGTGAGCGGGTCAAGAGAAAAGCCTGACATAAGGGAACGCGCCGGTCTCGCCACTCCGCCGCAGGTAGTCAGTCGGTGATGGCGCGTATGACGGTGTCGGCCAGCAGCCGGCCGCGCTGGGTGAGCCGCACGACACCCGTGGCCAGCGCCTCGCTGCTTATCAGGCCGTCCGTGGCCGCCTGCTCTGCCGCTGACCGGCCGACCGGAGAGAGCTCGCCGAGCGGACAGCCAGCGGCCAGTCGGGTCAGTAGCATAATCCGCTCGGTGGCCTGCTCAGCGCCGCTGAGGATCTCCCTGGCCTGCGCCGGGCTCGCGCTTTCGGCCATGCGGCTGGCGTAGGCAGCGGGGTGCCGCACGTTCCACCAGCGGGTGCCTGCGACGTGGCTGTGGGCACCAGGACCGACGCCCCACCAGTCGCCGCCCGTCCAGTACAGCTCGTTGTGCCTGCACCGCGAGCCGGGCGCGGCCGCCCAGTTCGACACCTCGTACCAGTGCAGGCCCGTGGCGGACAGCCGGTCGTCGGCCATGACGTACCGGTCCGCCAGGACGTCGTCGTCGGGTGCCGGCAGCTCACCGCGCCGGATCCGCGCGGCGAGCCGCGTCCCGTCCTCGACGATCAGTGAGTACGCCGAAATGTGATCCGGCTCTGCGGCCAGCGCGGCGTCCAGCGAGGCCAGCCAGTCCGCGTCGGTCTCCCCCGGCGTGCCGTAGATCAGGTCGAGGCTCACCCGCCGAAAGCCGGCCGCGCGGGCCCACCGCACGCATCGCTGCGGGCGGCCGGGCTCGTGCACCCGGTCCAGCACGGCCAGCACGTGCGGGACCGCGCTCTGCATGCCGATCGATAGCCGGGTAACGCCGACCGCGCGCAACTCGGCGAGCGTCTGCTCGTCCACGGTCTCCGGGTTCGCCTCGGCGGTTATCTCGGCATCAGGCGCAAGGCCTAGCTCGGAGTCGATCGCCCGCAGCATCGACCCAAGGCTTGCAGCCGACAGCAGCGTCGGCGTCCCGCCGCCGAAAAACACCGTCTGCACCGGGCCGGCTTGCCCCCCGAGCACTCTGGCGGCCAGGGTGATTTCCTCGATGGCCAGGGCAGCGTAACCGTCGCGTGATGCGCCCGAGCCGAGCTCGGCTGCGGTGTAGGTGTTGAAATCGCAGTAACCGCACCGGGTCAGGCAGAAAGGGACGTGCACGTACACGCCGAACGGAGCTGCGCCGAGCCGGGCCGCGGACGGCTCGGGCAGGCTGCCGTCCGCAGGCGCCGGCTCACCGGCCGGCGGCTGGCCCGCCATCGTCCTCACGCCCCCCGCAGCGCGCGTAGCGCCTCTGTCATGCGCGTCGCGCCCCTGTCATGCGCGGCTCAGCACGTGCGCCGCGATTTCGTCCCACTTCGCACCCCGGCCCTCGACCTCGAGAAGCCGTCGCATGAGCTCGTCGTCGCCGTAATAAGCCTGCATCGACTCGGCTACCGTGACGGCGACCGCGGGACGGCCCACCACCTCGAGCGCGTCGCCGGCCGCCACCGGGCCAGGCGTCAGCACTCGCAGGTAGGCGCCCGGCCGACCGGCTGCGGCGAATCGCTTCACCCAGTGCTCCTCGTCCATCCAGGACTTGAACGTGTTGCACGGGATGCGGGGTGACGTGACCTGCAGGACCGTCGGGCCGACCCGCCACGTTTCGCCGATCAGCGCGGCGCTCACGTCGATCCCGGCAGTCGTGAGATTCTCGCCGAACATCCCGTTGCGCAGCTCGCGTCCAAGCTGCTCGGTCCACCAGTCCAGGTCCTCCCTGGCGTAGACGTAGACGGCCTGCTCCAGCCCACCGTGATTCTCCTTGTCGGCGACGGTATCGCCGGCGAGGCCGAGCGGGCCCAGCTCGACCGGGCCGATCGCTGGCCGCTTGTCGATGGCAGATCGGGCGGGCCGACCGCCGATCTCCAGATCGGCCTCCTGACCGCGACTGACCGAGATAACGCGAGCGCCTGGCATGCCCCGAAGCTAGCCGACGACATCCAGCGGCGTCGAACCAGTTCTGAACGCCCGACGGCCGCCAGGGGCCGACGCTAGGGTCAGCGATACTTATCCGAACGGCCACCTCGGCGTAAAGGACAACTCGATGAGTGAAGCCAGCAGCGGCGAGCCGGCCCGCGAGCCGGATCCCTGGTCGCAGCCGGTCGACTTCGGGCAGCCCGGATCAGCTGCGCCGCAGCCAGAGCCCGCCGGTCAGCCGTCTGCCCCGCCTGACTCCTGGTCAACGCAGGCACCCACGGCCTGGAGTTCCCCGACGTGGCCGTCGCAGCCGACCGACTCAGCCCCGCGGGCGCCCGCTGGCCAGTACCCCCAGGCCGCCGGCCAGTACGACCACCCGCAGCAGCCCGCCGGCCAGTACCCGCAGCCCGCCGGCCAGTACCCGCCGCCCCCTGGCCAGTACGCGCCGCCCGGCGGCCAGTACGGCTACCCGCAGCCGCCCGCCGGCCAGTACGGCTACCCGCAGCCGCCCGCCGGCCAGTACCCGCCGCCCGGCCAGTACCCGCCTGCTGCTGGCCAGTCCGGCTACCCGCAGCCGCCCGCCGGCCAGTACCCGCCGCCCGGCCAGTACCCGCCTGCTGCTGGCCAGTCCGGCTTCCCGCAGGGGCCCTATTCGCCCTACTACCCGACAGCCTCCACCGCGCGGAACAACCCGGTGGCGATCGCCGCGCTTGTGTGCGGGATCGCCCAGTTCGTGCTCGGGCTGCTGCTCGTCGGAAACATCCTGCTGGCCATCCCAGCGATCATCTGCGGGGCCGTCGGCCTCAGGCAGGTGAACCAGCGAGCCGAGCGCGGCCGCGGTATGGCGATCGCCGGGCTGGTGCTCGGCATCCTCGGCGTCGTGTACTTCCTGATAGTGGTCGTGTTGATCATCATTGGGATGCACGTGAAGTCGACCTGACGGACTGCTCAGCGCTGACCGCCTGGTGCCGGAGTCACCCATTCGCGGGGCCGCCGCGACCCGACGGACGGCATCGTGCGGGAACGAGGGCGTTCCCTTC